>JAPUKG010000408.1 GCA_027295775.1 Pseudomonadota bacterium | reverse complement strand
GGCCCTGCCCATGAAGATCCGCGGCGGGAGCGGAGCGCCCCTGCGCATCGTGGCCCTGATTCCCGCCTCCTGACCCGTCCGGGCGCCACCGAATGGCCGCTCGGAGGTACCTACCTAAGGGAGCGATGGTCTGATAGTGTCTCTCCCCGCGGGGCTCACGCGGCTCCCAAGGACAGGAAGATGGCGAAGAAGACTGCGATTCGACAGAACCTGAAGACGCTCCAGCGCCACCTGGGCGCCAAGAAGGACACCTCCGAGTCCCTCGCCGGCGTGATTTCCGCGATCGCCCTGGCCGGCAAGTCGATCGCCGAGAAGGTGCGCCGGGCCCGCATCGAGGACGTGCTCGGTGACGCGGGCGAGATCAACCTGCATGGGGAGGTGCAGCAGAAGCTCGACGTCCTCTCCAACGCCCTGCTGCTCCACTGCCTGTCCGCCTGCCCGAGGGTCGGGGTGTGCGCCTCCGAGGAGGAGGACGAGCCGGTGGTCGTGCGCCCCTGGAGCGACGGCGGCGAGTTCTGCGTCCTCTTCGATCCGCTGGACGGCTCCTCCAACATCGACGTGGCGGTGAGCGTGGGCACGATCTTCAGCATCCTGCCCGCCCTCGATGGCCCCGATCCTGCCGCCGCGGTGCTCCAGCCCGGCACGCGACAGATCGCGGCCGGCTACATCCTGTACGGCTCGAGCGTGCTGATGGTCCTCACCACCGGCGACGGGGTGGACATGTACGTCCTCGATCCCAGCCTGGGCGAGTTCGTGCTGGTGATGGAGCGGCTCGAGATTCCGAGCGCCTCGAAGATCTACTCGGTGAACGAGGCCTACTTCGACCTGTTCTCGCCGGGCATCCAGGCGTACCTCCGCTTCGCCCACGAGAGCGGCTACGGAAGCCGCTACGTCGGCTCCATGGTGGCGGACGTGCACCGCACCCTGCTGAAGGGCGGCGTCTTCCTGTATCCGGCCACCACGAAGCACCCCGACGGCAAGCTTCGGCTCCTGTACGAGGGCAATCCCATGGCCCTGGTGATCGAGCAGGCCGGCGGCGCGGCCGCCACCGGCGAGCAGCGCATCCTCGAGGTGGAGCCGCGGAAGCTCCACCAACGCTGCCCGGTGATCCTGGGCTCGCCCGAAGAGGTCGAGCACGTCACCCGCCGACTCTGATCCGGCGGGCCCTAGCTCTCGTTGGCCTCCGACGCCAGCACCTCGCGAATGGCGTCTTCGTAGCTGCGGGGCGCCCAGCCGAGCTCGCGGCGCAGCTTCTCGGTCGAGTAGATGCGGCGGTGCGGGAACGGGACCGGGATCACGAACCGGGCCGCCTTCGGGTCCTGCCGCTGCCACGCGCGGGCGAACTCGAAGGTGGTGCGGTCCTCGCCGGCTACGTTGTAGGCGGCGCCGACGGCGGCGTCCTTCTCCAGGGAGAGTGCCACCGCCTCCGCCACGTCGCCGGCGTAGACCAGGCAGAGGCGCATCGTGGCGGGATACAGGGTCACGGGTCGCACGTGCATGAAGCGCTTGTGCGCGCGGGTGAAGGTGGTGTCGAAGGCGCCGAAGATGCCGGGCGGGCGCAGGGCGGTGAGTCCGATGCCGAGCTCCTCGCTGAGCGTGCGCGCCCGGGTCTCGGACAGGGCCTTCGACAGGCCGTATGCGTTCCAGCGCGTGGGGCTCGTCTCGGCGTCGTGTTGCGGGTGACTCTCGTCCACGGGCGGCTGATGACCCCGATAGGTGCTCGTCGAGGAGATCTGGACGGCGCGCGCCACGCCCGCCTTGGCCGCCGCGCGGAAGACGTTCTCGGTTCCCTCTACGTTGGTGCGCACGGTCTCGCGCCAGCTCCGGGGCGAGAAGGAGACCATCGCGGCGTTCGACACCACCGCCTCCGCTCCGGTGAAGCTGCGCAGCAGTGCCTCGGGCTCGCCCAGGTCGGCCCTGCGCAGGTCGACGCCCTTGTCCCGGAGTGCGGGCACGCGGTCCGGATTCCGCACCACGCCGATCACCTGCGCGCCTCGCGAGAGCAGGGCGTCCACGATGTAGCGGCCGAGGAACCCCGTGGCTCCGGTGACCGCGATCCTGCGTCCGCGGAGAGTTCTCACTGCTTCCACAGCGATGCAATGTCGCGCAATTCGTGCTGCAATGCAGGGGATGGCCGGATCGGACATGTTCCTGATCGTGAAGGCCGGGTCCACCCTGCCCGAGGTCGCGGTCCGCCGCGGCGACTTCGAGGACTGGATCGCCGCCGGCATGGGCGTGCCCCCCGAGCGCATGGTCGTGGTGTCGGTCTATCGCGACGAGCCGCTGCCCGAGCCGGGCTCCTTCGCGGGTGTGGTGGTGACGGGCTCGAGCGCCATGGTGAGCGAGCGCGAGGACTGGAGCGAGCGCACCGCGGCCTGGCTGGCAAAGCCGATCGAGGCGGGCACGCCGCTGCTCGGGATCTGCTACGGCCACCAGCTCATGGCCCACGGCCTGGGCGGGCGGGTCGGTCGCAACCCGCGGGGCCGCGAGATCGGGACCGTCGAGGTGCGCTTTGCGGGCGCGGGCCGAAACGGGGACCCCCTGGTGAGCGGCCTGCCGGAGGTGGCCCGCTTCCAGAGCACCCACGTGGAGTCGGTGCTGGAGCTTCCCACCGGCGCCGAGCTCCTGGGCGGGAACGACGCCGACCCGCATCATGCCTTCGCCCTGGGCCCGCGGGCGTGGGGGGTGCAGTTTCACCCGGAGTTCGACGCGGACGTGATGCGCGGCTACCTGGCGGGGCGCCGGGCGATCCTGCGCGAGGAGGCGCTCGACCCGGAGGCGCTCGAAGCGGCGACCGAGGAGACGCCCGCCGGGACCCAGCTGCTGCGCCGGTTCGCCGAGCTGGCGCTCGGAGCCGACCGCACGACGTGAGCGTCGCCGACTTCGTGACCGTCGTGTCCGGGCTGCCGCGCTCGGGAACGTCTCTGGCCATGCGCATGCTCGAGGCCGGAGGCTGGCCGCTGCAGGTCGACGCCGCCCGGCCCGCCGACCCGGACAATCCCCGCGGCTATTACGAGTACGCCCCGGTGAAGGCCATCCGGCGGGACACCTCGTGGGTCGCGGCGGCGCGCGGGCGCGCGGTCAAGGTGGTCTGTCCACTCGTGTTCGCGCTGCCGGTGGGCTTCGCCTATCGGGTGGTCTGGATGCGGCGCCCCCTCGAAGAGCTGCTGGCCTCCCAGCGCGCGATGCTGCGGCGGCGCGGCGCGCCCGAGGCGGAGCAGGACGAGGCCCGGCTCGCCGAGCTCTTCCGGGCCCAGGAGCGGGAGCTTCGCGATTGGCTCGGGGCGCGCGCCGGGATCCGGTCCCTCGCCCTGGACTACCCGTCGCTCTGCGCCGACCCGCGGCCCGCCGCGCGGGCACTCGCCAACCTCGTGGACGCGCCCCTCGACGTCGTGGCCATGGCGGCGTGCGTCGAGCCGGCCCTCTACCGCCAGTGTGGCGGGGAGAGTGTTCCGCTCGCGCTGCCGTAAGCGGTTACCATCCCGCCCCCACGCCACTGCCCCGAGGACGTAGCGCTGTCCCTCGCCGACGAAGTGTCCCCTCCGCTGGGGCAGAAGAGCCGTCCTCCGCTCGGAATCTGGGAGCTCGCCTGGCCGGCGATCCTCGGGAACCTGCTCTACTCGCTGGTCGGGTTCGTGGACATCAAGATCGTGGGCTCCCTCGGCGCTTCCGCGATCGCCGCCGTCACCACCGGCTACCGGATCTTCTTCGTGCTGCAGGCCATCCTGATGGCGGTCACCGTCGGCACGACCGCGCTGGTCGCCCGGGCCTGGGGGGCCGGGGACCGGGACGAGGCCGAGCTCGTGACCCGCGCCTCGCTCTGGGTGTGCATTGCCGTCGCCGCGGTAACGAGCCTCCCGGGACTGCTCTACGCCCGGGAGCTGGCCGGGATCTTCGATCTGGAGCCCGAGACCCTGGACCTGGCGGCAGTCTTCATCCGCCGGCTCTCGCTCTTCAACGTCGCCTTCGCGATTCCGTTCGCCCTGGGCACCGCAGTTCGGGCGGCCGGCGACACGCGCACGCCCCTCTGGATCGGGGCCCTCACCAACGTGGTGAACGTGATCCTGCTCTACGTCCTGGTCTACGGCCGCTTCGGGGTTCCCAGCCTGGGCGTGGGCGGCGCGGCCATCGCCAACGGGTGCGCCTTCGCCGTGGGCTCGGCGGTCTTCCTGTGGCTCTGGCTGCGCGGCGGGCTCGTGCTGGGCGTGGGACCGCCCCGCGCCCTCGAGCCGGCGCGGATCCGTCGGCTCTTCCACATCGGTTACCCCGCCGCCCTCGAGCAGGGCGTCTGGCAGGGCGGGTTCATCGGGTTCCTGTGGATCATCGCCCTCTACGGCACCGCGCCGTACGCCGCCTACGGCATCGGCGTGAACATCCTGTCGTTCTCGTTCGTGGTGGGCTTCGGCTTCTCGATCGCCGCCTCCACCCTGGTGGGCCAGCACCTGGGCGCCGGGGATCTCGCCGGCGCGGCGCGCAGCGGCTGGCGCGCCACGGGTCTCTCGGTGCTGGCCATGTCCGTCTTCGGCCTGGCGATCGTGCTCGCCTCGGAGGCCATCGCCAGCTTCCTGATCGACGACCCCGAGGTGGTTCGCCTCACCGTCGTCTTCATCTACATCCTGGGGTCGGTGCAGCCGCTGATGGCGCTGGAGTTCACCCTGGGCGGCGCCCTGCGCGGCGCCGGCGACACGCGCTTCCCGCTGATCGCCGTCATGACGGGACTCCTGGGCGTGCGCGTCGTGCTGGCGGGGTTCTTTGCCTGGCGCGGCTTCCCCGTGGAGTGGATCTTCGCAGCACTGATCGGCGACTACATAGTCAAGGCCAGCATGCTCACCTGGCGTTTCCGCTCGGGGCGCTGGCAGACCATCATCCGAGACGCGCCGGCCTCTTCCTAGGCTAGGACGGCTTCGCCACCGCCTCCGCGTCTGCCAGGTGCTTGGCGATGATCTCGCGTACCGAGCTCGTGAGCTGCTCCGCCGTGAGGCCGCGGAAGCTCTCGGCGGGAACCTCGTCGAGCACGGTGATGCGAATGGGATGCCGCCCCTGCAGCACCAGGCCGTGCTTCGGCAGGGCGTTCGAGGTTCCCTGGATGGCGATCGGCAGGATCGGCCGGCCGGTCTTGATCGCGATCTCGAACGCGCCGGGCTTGAAGTCGCGCATGCGGCCGGTTGGCGAGCGCGTTCCCTCCGGAAACATCATGATCGAGCTCCCGGCTTCGAGCGTTCTCTCGCACGCCTTCAGCATCTCCACCACGCTCGCGCGATCGCCGCGCTTGAGGCGGATGTACCCGTTCAGGGACATGTTCCAGCCGACGCAGGGAATCCGGAAGTTCTCGATCTTCGACACCCACTTGTAGTGCCGGAAGAGCCGGAAGAGGACGATGATGTCCAGCAACGAGAGGTGGTTGGCCACCATCACGTAGGCCTCGTCCCGGCGGATCTTGTCGCGCCCCACCAGTTTCACGGGCCAGGCGGGATTGAGCCAGGTGTAGAGCGACCCCCAGAAGCAGGTGAACTGGTGGAGGACGACCTTCCGCCTGTCGAACGGCGCCGTGAGCGCCCAGATCACGACCGCCACGGGGAAGAGCGCGATGGAGCTCGCCGTCATGAAGATCCAGAAGAGCATCGAGTACAAGCGGCGCAGCACGGCGCAAGACTAGCAGCAAGCCGGCCGCGGGCCGGCGCGCAGCGAGGCCGCGCGAGCCCCCGTCGGGCTAGACGCCCGCTGCAGCGATGAGGGCCCGGAAGAGGGCGAGGCGTCCATCTCCGTCGAGCTTCTCCGGGTGCCACTGCACCCCCACACAGAAGGGACCCGTCTCGGCCTCGATGGCCTCGATCACTCCGTCCGGGGCGCGGGCGCTGATGCGCAGGCCGGGCCCCGGGTCGGAGACCGCCTGGTGGTGGAGGCTGTTCACTGGCACGCGCCCGTCGCCCAGGGCGCGCGCCATGCGCGTTCCCCCGTCGACCTCGATGTCATGGCGGCCCCCGCGCTCCGGGAGCTGGTGGGGCGCCGCCTCGGGCCGATCCGCGGGCAGGTGGTGGTGGAGCGCGCCGCCCTGCTCGAGGGCCAGTAGCTGCATGCCGTAGCAGATGCCGAGGACCGGCAGCCCGCGTTCGCGGGCGCCGCCCAGGAGCCGGCGGTCGAAGGCCACCTGGCGTTCGGGAGCCGGGTCGAACTGGACGTCCGGTGCGTAGCTTGCACCGCTCGGCGGCGGGAAGTCGTCGCCGCCCGGGATCAGCAATCCGTCGATGTGCTCGAGCAGGGCCTCCGCATCGGTCTGGAGCGGCAACCACACCGGCACGCCACCCGCGTCCTCCACGGCGCGCGAGTAGGCGAAGTCCCCGTACAGGTACTCGCGCCCGCGGCGCCAGCGCTCGCGTTCGTCGAGGCACTGGGTGATGCCGATGACGGGCCGCACCCAGGCGAGTATAGAAGGCGGCGGGGCAGGCGGTGGGGTTGGGTGTCGGGCATGCTCTCTCCGTGGCCGAGATTCTGATTGCGGGCTGCGGAGCCCTGGGCACCCGGCTCGGCGTCTCGCTGGCCGCGGACGGGCACCGGGTCTACGCGCTCCGGCGCAACCCCGAAGCCCTTCCGCCCGAGCTCCAGCCGGTGGCGGCGGACCTGGCGCGGCTCGACTCCCTGGACGCGCTGCCGTCGCGTCTCGACCGGGTCTTCTACACGGCGGCCGCGGACACCGGGGACGAGGCATCGTACCGGCGCACCTACGTGGACGGTCTCCGTCACCTGATCGAGGGCCTCGCGCGGGCGGGCGCCGCGCCCGGACGACTCTTCTTCACGTCGAGTACCGCCGTCTACGGACAGTCGGACGGATCCTGGGTAGACGAGGACTCGCCCACCGAGCCGTCCGGCTTTCGCGGCCGCGTGATGCTCGAGGCCGAGCAGATCGCCGCACGTGCAGGCATCCCCGCTACGGTCGTGCGGCTCGGCGGCCTCTACGGCCCCGACCGCACCGGACTCGTCGATCGCGTGCGCGCCGGTCACGTCGCGGCAGCCGCCAACGCGCCCCACTACACCAACCGGATCCATCTGGACGATGCGGCGGGCGCCCTGCGCCACCTGATGGGGCTGGCGGAGCCGCGAGACCTCTTCCTGGGCGTGGACTCCGAGCCGGCGGACGCATTCGAGGTGGAGCGCTGGCTGGCCGAGGCGCTGGCTCTCGACGGGGCACCGGGTGAGACGCGCGCTGCAGAGCGGACGGGAGTGCGACGCGCCGGGAGCAAGCGCTGCTCGAACGCGAGGCTTCGCGCCAGCGGCTATCGCTTTCTCTATCCGTCGTACCGCGAAGGGTACGCGGGACTCCTGCTAGGGACGGGCTAGAGGTGGAACCGACCCTGGAGAAGGAACACCCCGGCGACGACGACGGCCCAGGTGAGAGCGCCCAGCGCGGCGCCGATGAACACGCCCTGAGCCGGTGCCATCGACTCCGCGCGCGTATCTCCCTCTCCGACGATCGGTCGGGCCCAGCTCGCGCGGAGCCGCCCTCCGTCTCCCGAGAGTTCTTGCGAATCGGATACGGCTTCCATGATCCCCCGTTCGCGGCAACACGGAAATTCTACGGGCCGGCGCGCCGGACTCTCGGTGACCGGGATCACACACCTGCGTCGGGCCTCGCGAGTGGGATCCCCCCCGGCCCTCTAGCCGGTGAGGATGCGGAAGTAGGCCGGGACCTCGGCGCCGTCCACGTCGAAGGTGCCGGAATAGGAGCGGATCTCTCCCGGCTCGAGGGGCGGATCTTCCTCGGCCGGCAGCGCCTTCCGGTAGCCGATGCGCGAGCGCGCGATCTCCACCCCCAGGCGGTCGAACAGGATCAGGTTGATGAACGGGCGCCGAAGCTGCCTGGAATCGTTGTGGACGATGATCTTGTACTCGTACGCGGCTCCCCGATTGTTCCGGGTGACGGTGAACGTCACGTTGCGGACGCCGCGCTCGCCGACCTCGAGGACCTTGTCGAACTCTACGATGTGCAGGCTCGGAATCCGCTCTTGCACCAGGGTCGCGTTCTCCTCCATTGTCTCCGAGAGGCTGTCCTGGGAGAGCTTCAGCTCGACCTTCAGCTCGGCCAGCTCCGTCTCGAGCGCCTCGAAGTCCTCAGCGCTGTCCAGCCCTCTGCCGAGGAGCAGGACGCCGAGCGCCACGACCAGCCCGCCCACAGCGACGGCGAGCGCCGCGCGAAGGCGGTTGCGCTGGTCGCGCAAGACCCGGTTCTTGCGCACCATTCGACGCCGGGGCTCCCGGGGCACCTCGGTCGGTGCGTCCTCGGCCGGCGCCTCCTCCCCGGCGTTCGAGCTCTCCACGGGTCCTCCTTGGCGGGCCGGGGGGCGGCGGCCGCAACGGTACCGCTCCCACCGGATCGGATCGACAGCCCCCCGCGCCGAGTGCATTCTCCCCTGGCCTGACGAACGGAGTCCCCATGCCCCGCCCGCCGCACTTCGCTCCCGCCCTCGCCGACATCCCGGGCGCCGTCTACTCGCCGTTCGCAGATCGTCTCCGCGACCATCCGGGTCCCCTCTTTCCGCTCCACGTCGGAGACACCTGGATGGAGCCCTTCGAGGGCGGCCGCATGGAGGATCTCGGCACCGCCGACCACCCGGGCATGCACCGCTACAGCGACACCCGCGGTATCCCGGAGCTGCTGGACGGGATCCTCGAGAAGGTGCGCGCGCGCAACGGCCTCGACTGCGAGCGCGACTCCGTGCTGGTGGGCGCCGGGGCGACCGGGTCCCTCGCCACGGCGGTGGGCGCGATCGCCGCGCCCGGCGAGGAGGTCCTGATCCTCGCGCCGTTCTGGCCCCTGATCCGCGGGATCGTGCAGTCGTTTCGCGCCACACCCGTGGAGGTTCCCTTCTACGACCGGGTGCACTCGCCCGAGGACGCGGTGGCGGCGGTGCGCGAGCGGCTGTCGCCGCGCAGCGTCGCGCTGTACGTGTCGACGCCGTCGAATCCCACGGGCTGTGTGCTTCCCGAGGATTGGCTGGTCGCCCTGGCCGACCTGGCGCGGCGCGAGGACCTGTGGCTGCTCTCGGACGAGGTGTACGAGGACTACGTGTACCGGGGCGAGCACGTTTCCCTGGGGCGTTTCGCGCCGGAGCGCACGGTCTCGGTCTATTCGTTCTCGAAGGCCTACGGGATGTCGGGCAATCGCGTGGGCTATCTGGTGGCGCCACCGTCGCTCGCCCACGAGGCGCGCAAGATCGGCACCCATACCTTCTACCACGCGCCCACCGCGGCACAGATCGCAGCCGCGCGCGCGCTTCGCGACGGCGGCCCGTGGATCGCCAACGCCTTCGAGGAGTACCGGCGGGCTGGCGAGGCGACTGCGGAGGCCCTGGGCCAGCCGCCGCCCCACGGCTCGACCTTCCTGTTCCTCGACGTCGAGTCCCGGCTCGACGAGCGCGGCCTCGACGGTTTCCTCGAGGATTGCTTCGAGGACGGGGTGCTGGTTGCGCCCGGCGGCTCGTCGGGCAGCGCCTACAGCCGATGGATCCGCCTCTGCTACACGTCCGTCCCGCCCGATCAGGCGGCGGAGGCCGCGCGCCGCCTGGCCAAGCGGTTCGGCTAGGGTCGTCCGCTTCGTCTCCTCGCTGCGGCGGGAGCGACGGACGGGCGTTCCAGCAGAGCGATGTATTCGTCGGGTAGGCCGTGTTCCCGGGCCCCTTCGAGCAGGAACGACCGGTACCAGTCGAGGGGCTGGAGATCGGGGGTGGCTGCGCGCCACAGGTAGGCGTGCGCGTCGAGCTGGCGCCCGTCCGGCAGCTCGACCCGCTGCAGGACGCGTTCGTAGCCGGTCTCGAACCGGTCGAGGGTGGCCCAATCCGCACGGGCGATCTCGAACAGCACGCCCCAGACGAGGCTCCCCGGCGTCGGCACCAGATTGGCCTTGCCAGAGCGGTCGCGTCCCGGCTTGTTGAAGGCGAGCCGCATTCCATCGAGCCGCGCGCGGCCGACGGGTGCCGCCGCCGGGATCCGCCCGCAGAGTCGCTTCGTGCTCATGTTGGAGCCGTATGCGAAGTAGAGCTGCATCATCGCACCGCGGGTATCATCCCCTATCTCCAGGAGGCGTCCATGGCAACCGAGCTGCGCGCCGGCGTGGGCCGCGCAGAGCTCCAGCCGGTGCTCGGCATCCCGATGATGGGCTACGGCGCGCGCCGCGGGACGGCGAACGCGCGCCACGATCCGCTCTTCGTCCGCGCCCTCCACCTGGAGGCGGGCGAAGCCGCGCTGCTCGTCGAGTGCGATCTCTGCCTCATGGCGGTGTCCCAGGCCGCAGCCGTGCGCCGCCGGATCGGCGAGCGAACCGGCCTGTCTCCGGACCGCATCCTCGTGGGCTGCACCCACACGCACTCGGGGCCCGACACCGGACTGGGCTCGCTCCTCGCCGGCGGGGAGCCGCCTGCATTCGTGCAGCCGCTGCTCGACGCGGCGGTCGAGGCCGGGGTGGCGGCGGTCAAGTCGTCCGCGCCCGCGGCGCTGGCGGCCGGGCGCGCCGAGGCCCACATCGGACGCAACCGGCGGAGCGCCGACGGGTCCGCCCATCCCGGCGCGATCGTGCTGCGGGTGGACACGCGGGGCGGTGGGCCCCTCGCCGTCCTGTACGTGCACGGCTGCCATCCCACCGCCCTCGGCCACGACAACCTGGCGTACTCGGCGGATTGGCCCGGGGCGGCGAGCCGCGCGATCGAGGACGCGCTGCCGGGTTCCGGTGTCACCGCCATCTTCGCCCTCGGTGCCCACGCCGATGTGGACCCGCGCACCCGCGGTCTGCTGGATCTCGCCATCCCGGACCAGAGCATCGGTGTGGGTCCGGATGAAATGGAAGCCCTGGGCCGGGAGGTGGGCGAGGCCGTCGCGAAGACCGCCGCGTCCCTGCGTCCGGAGCGCGACGTCCGGATCGACGCCCGCGCGCGGCGCATCCGGCTCCAGCCCCATCCCGGCGCGGCCGACCCAGAGGACCGGGAGCGCCTGCTGGCTCGCCGCCGCTCGGAGGCACTCGCCGCGCTCGGTCTGCCCGCTGACAGCGAGCTCCGCACCGCGGACTTCTACCGGTTGGAGGGCGAGCGCGTGCGCGACCTCCCCGACGACGAGACGCGCGAGCGGCGGGCCAGGGTGCGCCTCTACCTGCGCGACCGCACCGCGCGGCGCATCGCGGGGGGAGAGGAGCCCGAGGTCGAGGTGCAGATCCTTCGCCTCGGGCCCGTCCTGCTGTTGGGGCTCCCGATCGAGGTCTGTGTCGACGTCGGTCTCGAGTGGCGGCGGCGCAGCCGGGTCCCACTCGCGAGCGTCGTCTCCATCGCCAACGGCTGGCTGCGCTATCTCCCCCACCACAGCCACTTCGCCGAGCCCCGGGCGGATCAGCGCTACGAGATCCTGCAGTCGACCTTCGTTCCCAGCTCGGCCGGCCGTCTGCTGGAGGCGGGCCTGGATCTCGCGCGTGAAGTGTCTTGAACGGGCCACCTCTGGCGCGTAGTGTCGCCAGGGGAAGGGGACCCCTTGCGCACCATCGCCGTCACCCTCGCCGTGGGCCTTGCGCTGGCCTGCACTCCCGAGGTGGCGAGCCTTCGCGAGTGCATCGCTGCGGACGGACTCGTCCCCATCTGCGACTTCCAGAATCCCGAGGATCTGGTGCTCCTCCCGGGTGGCTCGTGGCTCCTGGCCAGCCAGTTCGCTTCCGGGGAGGGACGGACCGGAAGCCTCGTCGGGATGCGCGTCTCCGACGAGCGGCGCCGGCGTCTCTACCCGCCGGTGGACGGCCCCGACCTGGGCAACGACGCCGCTGTCGCGGGCTGGGGAGATCCCGACTGCCCGGGCCCACCCGATCCATCGCAATTCTCGCCCCACGGCATCGACCTCCAGACGCAGAGCCGGGGTGTGGCGCTCGCGGTCGTCAACCACGCTGACCGAGAGGCCATCGAGCTCTTCGAGGTGGGCTGGGCCGAGGGCGGGCCCGCACTCGGATGGCGCGGCTGCGTCCCGGTGCCCGAGGCGGTGTGGCCCAATGACGTGGCGTTCCTGCCGGACGGCGGCGTCGTGATCACCAACATGATGCCGCCGCCCGAGGGTCTCGGCGGCATCTGGGGCGGCGTGCGCCTGCTCGTGGGCGCCACGACCGGCTCGATCATGCGCTGGCAGCCCGACGCCGGGTGGAGCGAGATCGCGGGCAGCGAGGGCAGCGGGCCGAACGGCATTGCGGTGTCTCCGGATGGTGCGGAGATCTTCTTCGGAGAGTGGGCGGGAGCGCGACTGGTGCGGCTGCGGCTGGACGGCGAGCCCTCCCGCATCGAGATCGACCTCCCGCACCTGCCCGACAACATCACCTGGTCCGACGACGGGCGGCTCCTGGTGGCGGGTCAGACGGCGCGGATCGGCGAGGTGCTGGGCTGCTCCAACCTGGAAGAGGGGACCTGCGCCATTCCGTTCTCGGTGGTGGCGGCGGAGCCCGCGACGCTCACCATCGAGGTCGTGCTCTCCCACCCCGCGACCGCCATGGGCGCAGCCTCGGTGGCGATCCAGGTGGGCAGCGATCTCTACATCGGAACCTTCGCCGGAGATCGGCTGGCGCGGGCGCCGTTCCCGGAGTGAAGGAGGCCGCGGGGCCGCCGAACTAGGCGCTGGCTGCGATGGCGGGTGCGTTGGGGGCGGGGGCGTCCTTGCGACCGGAGGACTCGCTGTGGATGATCTGCCGGATGGCGTCGATGCAGCCGCCGCAGCAGGTTCCCGCTCCGCACGCGAAGCCCACGTCCGCCACCGAGGCGCTGCCCTCGCGAGCCACCCGACGGATGGTGCGGTCCGAGACGCCGTTGCAGTGGCAGACGATCATGGCTCGATGGCTCTCCTCGAGAGCCGGTATCTTAGTGGCTTGAAATTGAAAATCAATGTCAATTTCAATTTGCCGGCTTCTTCTCGATCGGCCGAATATGAAGGAAACTCCTTTGAATTCGATAACTTGAGGAATCTCGTCGCGAGAGCCCGGGGGTGAGCGGAGCGAGCCCCGCATCGTCCCGCGTCCTGCTCGGTCGGGGGCCCCGCCAGGTGGAGGAGCGGCTCATGGCGGAGCTCTCGGCGCTGCTCGAGCCGGTCCGCGAGAATCCGGCGCTGCTGGCGAGCCCGGTCCGCGTGCTCGTGCCGTCGCGCAGTCTGCGCGCGCACGTGGCTTCCACATTGGTGCGACGGACGGGTCGCGCGGTGGCGGGGGTGGTGGTTCAGACCCTGCACGGCCTCGCCCTCGACATCCTCGAAGGTGCGGGCGACACGCCGCCGGGGGGCGAGGCGCTGCTGCCCGTGCTGGTCCGTCGCGCCGCCCGGGAGGAGCGCGCGCTCGCCGGCCTGGACGAGCTGGAGGACGCGTACGGCGCCGTGGAGGCGACGGTGCGCGATCTCCTCGACGCGGGGTTCACGGCCGAGCACGGCGGCGCGGTGGACGAGTGCCTGGCCGAGCTCGCGGACGGTGGCGCCGACGCGACCCTGGCGCGCGCGCTGGCGCGCGTGGCCGGCCGCGTGTGGGCGCACATGGAGCATGCCGGGGTGCAGCACCGGTCGGGGCTCCTGCGCCGCGCCACCGAGCACCTGGAAGAGCGCGGCGGCGCCGTCCTGCCGTCTCGGGCCGTGCTGGTGCACGGCTTCGCCGACGCCACCGGCGTGGCCACCGAGCTCGTACGCGCGCTCCAGGCGCAGCTGGGTGCGGTGGTCCTGCTGGATGCGGCCGCCGTGCCCGACAACCGCACGGGACCCCGCGTGAGCTCCGGCTTCGCGCTTCACTTTCGCGAGCGGATCGAGAGTCACCCCGCGACGGAGGTGGAGGCAGCGCCGCCGGGGGACGGGCCGATCGGACGACTCGCGGGCATCGACGCGCCCGGCGCCCACGCGGAGGTGCGCTGCGTGGTCGAGCGCGTGCGCGATCTCCTCGACCGGGGCGTCCGCGCCGAATCCATCGCGCTGGTCGCGCGCGATCCCGAGCCGTACGTGCTTCCAATCCGGCACCACTGTCGCCGCCTCGCGGTTCCCTTCTCGGGCTTCGCGGCGGCCGGTCCCGGCGGCGCGCACATGCGCCGCTGTACGGCCCTGCTGGATCTGCTGGACCGGGGTCCGGCCTCGCCCGTGGATCGCTGGCTCGACGCGTGGACCCTGTCGCGCCGGGAACGCGCGGATCTGCGCCTCGGCCTGCGCCACCTGGGGGCGGCGCGGCTGGGCGATGTCGCCCAGCTCACGGTCTCGGGTCCGATCCCGCTCCCGGTGCGCCGCGGGCTCTCGGCGGCCATGGACGGCGATGACACCGTCGACGAGAGCGGCCGGACCGAAGGGCGCGCGCTGTCGGGTCCGCGTGCTCCCCGCCGGAGCGTGGGTGAGAAGCTCGTGGCCCGCGCGGTGGAGGCGGCCGCGGCGTTGATCCATCGCATGGAGACCTGGCCCGCGTCCGCGCCGGGCGTCGTTCACCAGCACTGGCTGGCTCAGCTGCTACGCGATGATCTGGGCTGGAGGTCGACCCGTCCGGGAGAGGGCGAGGTCCTGGCCGCGCTGGACGCGCTCGCCGGAGACCTGCCGGAAGCCCTCGCGCTCAGCGCGGACGAGTTCCGGTTGCTGGTGCGCCGGTCCCTGCGCGCCATGGGAAGCGAGCCGGTGGGCGGCCGGGGCGGGGGTGTGCAGGTCCTCGGAGTCATGGAGGCCCGGGCGCACACCTTCGACCACCTGTTCGTGCTCGGCATGAACCGCGACGTCTTCCCGCGCACGATTCGCGAAGACCCGCTGCTGCCGGATCGCGTGCGCGCCCCCCTGACCCAGGTCCTGCCTGCGCTTCCCGTGAAGCGGGCCGGCCACGACGAGGAGCGGGTCCTGTTCGCGCAGCTCGTCGCCTCGAGTCCCGAGGTCACGCTCTGCTGGCAGAGCAGCGCCGACGACGGGAAGCCCCGCGCGCGCTCGACCTTCGTCGAGCAGCTCTGTTACGGGGACGGGCCGCCCCTCGAGATCACCGCGGCCCCGCCCGCCCTCGCGCCGCTGCGAAGCGACGATCGGTCCGACCGGCCGGCGCTGGAGCTCGCCCGCCTGGGGGCCCTGTACGGCGCGCCCGCCGAGCTCGAGCCCCTCCTGGAGCTGGCCCTGCGAGAGGGCGTGCGCGGGAGCGACCGGGTCCTGCCGCTCGACGCGGCCGAGCTGGCCCGCTTTCGCCTGTGTCTCCGCGATGAGTTCGACCGCGATCCCTCCGAGCCGTCGCGGCTCGGCCCCTACTTCGGACTGGTTGGCCCGCCCGCGGAGGACGGCGACCCGCGCGCGGGCGAGCTCTACGTCACCACCCTCGAGAGCACCTCGCGCTGCCCCTGGCAGGCCTTCGTCGAGCGGATCCTGCGCGTCGAGCGCATGCCCGATCCCTTCGAGGCACTCCCGGAGGTGGATCCGCTGCGGCTGGGCAACCTGGTGCACGCGGTGCTCGAGCGGATCGCCAGGGAGGCGGGCTGCGAAGTGGGCGGCAGTCTCGACGAGGCGTGGCAGCGGGACGCGGTGCGCCCCGCGTGGCCCCCGCGAGACGAGCTCCGCGCTCTCCTGCGCCAGGAGGCCGCGGCGCTCCTGGGACAGGCAGCCCGGACGCTGCCGGGTCTGGTCGATCTCTTCGTGGCGCGCGCCGAGCCCCTGCTCGAGCGCGCGCGGGAGCTCGACTGGGGCAGCTCGAGCGACGGGCCGCAGGTGATCGGCGTCGAGGTGGCGGGTTCGTTCGGGGTGAAGGACGCCTCGGGTGCAGAACGGGTGATCCACTTTCGCGCCGACCGCGTGGACCGACATCCCCACGGACCCCTGCTGACCGATTACAAGACCGGCAAGCCGGTCTCGGATGCCGCGGGCGAGGACACCCGGCGCGCGCATCTCCAGGCGAAGGTCCGAGGCGGCAGCCTCCTGCAGGCGTGTGCGTACGCCTCCGCGGCGGAGTCCGCCGGCACCACGCCCGTCGGGCGCTACCTCTACCTCAAGGCCGACATCGATCCCGTCCTGGCGTCGGTCTCCGTCGCGGCCGAAGACCCGGATCTCCTCCCGGTCTTCGACGAGACTGCGCGGATCCTGATCGAGGCCCG
The DNA here is from genome assembly GCA_027295775.1 of Pseudomonadota bacterium. GTDB lineage: Bacteria > Myxococcota_A > UBA9160 > UBA9160 > UBA4427 > JAPUKG01. Next base: position 3,576 of record JAPUKG010000408.1, on the reverse strand, counting down.
CGACACGGGCTGCTTCACGCCGCGTCTGGTGAAGCCGGACAACGACGAGGAGGCCGGCCAGTGTCAGTTCTGCGAGGTGAAGGAGGCTTGTCTCTGGGGGGACTCCGGCGCGCGCGGGAGGCTGCGGCGCTGGCTCGATGAGCACAGCGAGACGAGCGCTGCGCTCTCGCCGGCAGAGCGCAGTCTCGTCGCGCTCTGGGACCTGCAGCGGGGGAGGGGGACGTGAGCGCAGCGGGCGCTGACCCCCGATCCGAGGACCGCGCCGCGCGCCTGGCCGCGTGCACCCAGTTCGACGCGCCCCTGCTCGTGGAGGCGGGCGCCGGCACGGGCAAGACCGCCACGCTGGTCGCGCGCATCGTCAGCTGGGCGATGGACCGCGGCTGGTCGCGCGCAGTGGAACGGCGCGCCGGACTCGGGGACGCGCCCTCGGCCGGCGAGATCGCCGCGGACGTACTCGGACGGATCGCCGCCATCACCTTCACCGAGGCCGCCGCAGCGGAGATGGCCGACCGGGTCGGGCGCGCACTCGTGGCGGTCGAGAGCGGCTCCCTCCCGCACGGGCTGTCGGACGAGCGACTGCCGGCTGCGCGCGAGGAGCGCAGTCTCCGCGCCCGGGCGTTGATCGGCGCGCTCGATCACCTGGTCGTTCGCACGATCCACGCCTGGTGCCGCCGGCTCCTGGCGCGCCGTCCGCTCGAGGCCGGCCTGCATCCGGCCTTCGAGGTCGACGCCGAAGAGGCGGTGCAACAGAGCGTGGTGCGCGAGGTGCTGGAGGCGATCTTGCGCAGCGCGTACAGCGGGGAGCAGTACTCGGCGCTCCTGGCGCTCGCCCGCGAGGGCTTCGGACCGAGCCGGGTCGAAGAGGCGCTCGGCGCCCTGATCCGCGCGGGCGTGTCGCCGGACGCGTTCGCGGCGGATCCCCTGGATCCGGGCCGGGTGGCGCGCGCCGCCGCGGCGACGGCCGCCGCCGCGCGAGCGCTGGAGCTCGCCCTGGACGGGCGTCTCAGCGCAGCGCGGAACACCGGAGAGGCGCTGAAAGCCCTCCCCGCCACGCTCGCTTCGATCGATTCGGTGGGCGCGGACCCGGCCGCGCTGGCGGAACGCCTGCGCGAGATCTGGGGGCCGGTGGCGCTCCGCCGGCTCCGCGAGTGGGGACGCGGGAGCTTCACCAAGGGGGACGAGAGCAATCTGGGGGCCCGGTGCGACGCGGTGACGCGCGCCGCGCGGAGCCTGCACACCTGGGTGGCCAACTGGCTCGACTTCGATCGCGCCGGGCTGGAACGGGCTCGCCGAGCTCTGGCGCCCCTGCTCGAGGCCGCCACCCGCGAGCTCCGCCGCCGCGGCGTGCTCGGGTTCGCCGATCTCCTCCAGGAGGCGCGCACCCTGCTGCGCGCCCACGCTGGCGTGCGCTCCCAGGTGCGGCGCGAGCTCGATCTGCTGTTGGTGGACGAGTTCCAGGACACCGATCCCGTTCAGTGCGAGATCCTGCGCTGGGTGGCCCTCGACGGTCCGGTCGAGGAGCGGCCGTCGCTGTTTCTGGTGGGCGACCCCAAGCAGTCGATCTACGGCTGGCGCAGCGCCGACCTGCGCGCCTACGACGCGTTCGCGCGCGACCTGGTGGCCGCCGGCGGCGAGGTGCGTCGGCTGGTGGTGAACCACCGCTCGGTGCCTGCGGTCCTGGACGAGGTGGAGGCGATCCTCGCGCCAGCCATGCACCGGGAGGAGGGCCTGCAGCCGGCGTTCGAGCCCCTGCTTCCCTCGGAGGAGCACCGCGACGAAGCCGGCTTCCGCCAGGGCACGGCAGCGCCGGTCGAGCACTGGATCTCCTGGCTCTGGGACGCCGAGGCGCAGGAGCCCGATGTCGGCACCCGCGTCGCGGCGGCGGCGGACCTCGAGGCAGCGGCGCTGGCGCGCGACCTCTCCGCCCTCCACCACGAGCACGGCGTTGCGTGGGGGGAGGTCGCGGTCCTGTTCCGCACGACCGGAGACCTGGACCGCTACCTCGATGCCCTGCGCCGGGCCGGGGTTCCCTACACCGTCGAGCGAGACCGCAGCTACTACCGCCGACGCGAGATCATCGAGGCGGCGGCGGCCGTGCGCTGCGTGCTCGACCCCAACGACCCGCTCGCACTGCTCTCCTTCCTGCGCTCCGCCTACGTGGGCGTTCCCGACGCGGCCCTGGTGCCGCTGTGGACGCGGCACCTTCCGGAGAAGGTGAGCCGACTCTCGGGCGTGGATGCCGAGGCACTCGACGAGCTGCGGGAGGTCGTCACCGAGGCCGGGCGGTCGCTTCCCGAAGACGTGCCGGGGCTCGACCGACTCGCCGGCTGGGAGTCGGGCCTGCTCTTCGCCCTCGAGTCCCTGGCGCTCCTGCGCGCGAGCTTCGAGGCCGACCCGGCCGATGTCTTCGTCGAGAAACTTCGCGCGCTCCTGCTGATGGAGGTGACCGAGGCGTCGCGCTTCCTGGGGATCTACCGCGCCGCCAACCTGGAGCGCTTCTTCCAGGAGCTGGCCGGCGAGCTGGCCGGCGGCAGCGACCCGGAGGCACTGCTGCGCCGGCTCCGGGTGGACGTGCAGGAGAGTCGGGAGGCCGAGGCCGCGCGGCCTCGAGACACCTCGCTGGATGCGGTTCGGGTGATGACGATCCACAAGGCCAAGGGTCTCGACTTCGAGCACGTGTACGTGATGCAGCTCCACAAGGAGGTACGGGGGCCGGGCGGTCCGCCGCCTGCCGCCGTCGTGGAGGAGATGGACGGGCTCCTGGAGATGCGCCTGTTCGGCGTGCCGACGCCGGGCTTCGCAGCCTGGGCGCTGCGGAGCGAGGCGCGCGCGGCGGCGGAGCGGGTTCGGGAGCTGTACGTGGCGGCGACCCGCGCGAAGCGGCGGCTCGTGCTGGCCGGGAGGTGGACCTCGCGGACGGGCTCCCTGGTCGGCATCCTGGCCGAGCACCGGGCCGAGCCGGCCGACCTCGAGCGCTGGATGGGAGAGCTGGCCGGCGCCGGCGATCGCGACTTCGTGGACGCGGACGGTGCGCGTTGGAAGTTCCCCGCCCTGGCGGGCCCCGCCCCGCCCCGCCGCGGGGGCGCGGCGGCGCGGGGCGACGAAGGGGATCTGCGGGTGCGGGCCGAGCGCGTCGAGGATCTCTGGCGCCGCGCCGACGGCGCGGCCGCGACCATGGCCCGGGGGCGGTCCCGCGCCGCCTCCGCTCTCGGCCGCGCAGACCGGGACGGGGACGCAGAGCCCGACATCGATCGGCTGGAGCCGCGCGCCGCGGGGCGCCACGACGAGGGCGATGAGAACACCCGGCGTTTCTCGCCGGCGGGACGGAGCGCGGCCCAGTCCGCTGGCACCGCCGTCCACAAGGCGCTGGAAGCCTTCGACTTCGCGGCGCCGCACGCCGCCACCGAGCTGGCTCGGCTTCACTCTCGCCTCGATGACTGGCTCGGCGACGCTCTCGTCGGCAGCGCCCGTGCCGCGGCGCGGGCGAGGGCGGGCGACATCCTGGAGCGTTTCGGGCGGGGGAAGCTCTTCCGCCCGTTCGCGAGCCTGGCCGACCGCCTCGTCGCGCGCGAGCTG
>JAPUKG010000407.1 GCA_027295775.1 Pseudomonadota bacterium | reverse complement strand
TCGTGTTCGTCTACTGGTACCTGGGGAAGAAGGCGGAGGCGACCGGGCAGAGACCCCGGCTCATGAAGAACTTCAGCCTCGGGCGCTTCCTGATGTTCGGGGCGGTCTACGCGGTGCTCTTCCAGCTCGCGGTGGGCTCGGGCCTCGGCGACTTCAGCTTCGGTCTCGTCCAGATCCTTCAGGAGGACGAGTTCCTCAACTTCAGCGTGGAGAAGGCGAGCGGCTTCTATGCGGCAACCGCGGTCAGCGCGGCGGCCGCGGTCCACTACTACGTCGACTCCTTCGTCTGGAAGGTGAGCGACAAGAGGACCCAGCAGGGCCTCTGAAAATGGGGTGGCTTCGTGCGCACAGGCTGCTGCTGGTCGTCTACGCGTCGGCCCTCACGCTTGCGGCGTTCGAGCTGACGGACCCCGAGATCCAGGAGGGGAAGCTCGACCACCCCCGTGCCTTTCTGGAACCGGGTTCGAACGTCGCGGATGTGAGCGCCGCAGTCCATCCGGATCGCGCGCTCACCCTGTACTACCAGGCGTACCAGGCTTCGCTGTGCGAGGGGCGCAGCACCGATCCTGGCAGCGTCTGCAGTCGGCGGGGGCCGCCCAGGCCGGGCGAGGTCCGGAAGCTGATCGAGCGCTCCCTCGCGACGGGCAACCGCTCGATCGAGTTCGCCATGTACAACTACGCCATCGTCCTGCTCCACGAGGGCGCCCCGGAGGCCGAGGTCGAGGCCGCCGCCCGCAACTGGCGGATCTCCCATCCCCACAGCTCGCTGCCCGATCCGCGCGTGGCGTTCCGCCAGATGCGGGACGGAGCACGCCGCGGCCGGCAATAGGCAGCGCCCTGCGGGCCCTCGCGTGGGCGACTCCGGAGCCCCAGGGTACTCTGCGCAGCGGGAACTACGATGTCGGCTTCGTCCTCACAGGCTGCTGCGGCGGCTGGCCCCGATGCTCGGGGAGCCTGGCTCTACGGGCCGCCCGTGGACCTGTTGCTGGGTGCCGGGGTCGGATACCTATTTTCCGTCCCTCTGCTGCTGTGGCTCGCTGGCCCGGCGCAGCTCGACGGCTGGCCCGTCGTGGTCGGTGCGCTGTTCGCGCTCCTGATCAGCGGGCCCCACTACGGCGCGACGATTCTGCGGGTCTACCAGCGGCGCGAGGATCGCCGCAGGTACGCCTTTTTCTCGGTGTGGGTGACGCTCGCCCTGTGCGGCCTGTTCGTCGTCGGGTTGCACGACGTGCTCGTCGGGTCGCTGCTGGTTACGGCCTACGCCACCTGGAGCCCCTGGCACTTCTCGGGCCAGAACTACGGCCTGGCTCTGATGTTCCTGCGCCGCCGCGGCGTCGTGGTGGAGCCCCTGGCGAAGCGGCTGCTCTACGCCTCGTTCGTGTTGTCCTTTGCGCTGACCCTCCTGATCCTGCACAGCGAGATCTCCGTCGTCGCCGTCGCCTCCGTCCCGGTCTCCGAAGGCTTCGTCTTCCAGTTCCTGTCGCTCGGGATTCCCGTCGGCGTTCTCGAGCTGGCGCTTCCGCTCACGGTGCTGGCCTATGCGCTCTCGCTGGTGGGCGCCGGCGCACTGTTGCTGCGCCGCGGAAGGCTCCGGGATCTTCTTCCAGCAGCGAGTCTGGTGCTCGTCCAGTCGCTCTGGTTCGCGTTGCCGGGGGCGCTTCGCATGACAGGGAACGCGTCGCCGTCCGGCCTGGCCTTTGCGGTGGTCTGGGTCTCCGCGTGCCACGCGGCCCAGTACCTCTGGGTCACGTCGTACTACGCCAAGAGGGAGGACCCTGCGCTGCGCATGCTCCCCTATCTGGGGCGTGCCCTGCTGGTCGGCTCGACCGTGACGATGTTTCCGGCGCTGCTCTTCGCCCCAGGCGGGCTCGGAAGTGTTCCCTGGGACGCAGGCCTTGCCATCCTCCTGTTCTCCGTGGTCAACCTGCACCACTTCATTCTGGACGGCGCGATCTGGAAGCTGCGCGACGGCCGCGTCGCGCGCCTGCTGCTGCGCGATGACCCGGAGCCGGCACCCGTCGCCGGGGGGGGCCGCGTCTCCTGGCTCGGCCCGGTCGTTGCCGCCCTCGGAGTGGTGTCTCTCGGCGTCGCCGCTCTCGACACCTGGGAGCGGGAGTTCGCGATCAAGCGCGCGGGGACCGACGTCGAAAGGATCCTCCGTTCCTCGCAGCGTCTCGCCTGGATCCGGCGCGACAGTCCGCTGCTGCACACCCACCTCGGGAACCTGCTGGCATCGCAGGGCCAGCTCGAGACGGCGCTCGACGAGTTCGCTCGCAGCGTCGAGCTCCATGCGACGGCCGAGGCCTGGATCGGCATCGGGAAGATCCACGCGAGCCAGGAGCGTTGGAGCGAGGCCTCCGAGGCCTTCGGCTCCGCCATCGCGATAGACCCGGAGAACGTGACGGCGCAGGCGTTCGCAGGCCGCGCCTGGCTTGCGCTCGGTCGACCCGACCTTGCGCAGCTATCGCTCGAGCGCGCCCGGGCCCTGGCACCTGCGAACGAGAAGATTCGCGAGGAGCTGCGTCGTGCCGTTGCGGCGCAGACCGGCGAACGCTAGGCAGGGTGTCGTGG
>JAPUKG010000406.1 GCA_027295775.1 Pseudomonadota bacterium | reverse complement strand
GATGGTGATCTAGGGCCGCTGGAGCGGCTCAGAACCATCACCTTCTCTGCGATCAAGCTTCTGCGCGGTTCGTTCGATACGCAGCGCGGAGGCAATCTCCCCGTGAAGACTCTCGTTCTTGCGTTGTCGGCGGTCCTGCTCGCCGGGGTCGCACCCGCCGCCACCGGGCAGGTGGGCGATCTCGAGGTGAAGATCCACGCGCCCCTTCCGGATCTCGTTGTGACGAGCTCGGAGACGTCGATCGAAGTCCGGGGCGGCGCGTCCGTCCTCGGCGGCGTCAAGCAGCTCGATCTGTTCTTCGTGCTGGATACCTCGAGGAGCTTGCGGCGCACCGATCCCGAGGACCATCGCAAGGCCGGCGCCATCGGGCTGGTGGAGAGTCTTCCCGCGTGGAGCGACATCCAGTTCGGTGTGGTCGCCTTCGACCGCAAGGCGGAGCTGCTCTCCCCCCTTTCCGGGAACCGCGCCGAGGTCGTCGCGGCGCTCCGCGCGCTCGAGCGGAAGGGTGCCACCAACCTCGCCGGCGGAATCCGCCTGGCACTCGAAGGCTTCCAGCAGGGCGCTCGCGAGAGCTCGTCCCGTGTGATCCTCCTCTTCACCGACGGGCGGTCCAACGAGAAGAAGGCCCTCACTGCGATGAACGAGGCCCGCGCCCAGGGCGTGGCGATCCATACGCTACTGCTCGGGAAGGACAGCAAAGGGTCGAGGATGCTCTCGGAGATCGCAGACGGGACCGGCGGCGACTTCATCCAGGTGGCCGACCCGGCGGACCTTCCCGATGCCTTCCGGAATCTCCGCACGGCGGGCGTAGAGGGCGTGACCCTCCGCGTGAACGACTCGCCGCCCCTGCCGGCGACCCTCACCCTGGGAAGCTTCACCGCGCGCGTCCCCCTCGAGGCCGGCGAGAACCGGATCGTCGCCACCGCCACCAGCCGCGATGGGACGACCAAGACCGACACCGTCACCGTGATCGTGCGGCCCGACGGCTGTGCCGAGCTTCTGGTGCAAGCCATGAGGGACGGGAAGCCCGCGCTCTCGATCTCGGAGCGCGCCGTCGAGATCGTATTCGACGCATCCGGAAGCATGTGGGGGCAGCTCCAGGGCGTGGCCAAGATCGAGATCGCCAAGGAGACCCTGGACGCGGCACTCGATTGGCTGCCGCCCGACCTGCTGCTGTCGCTTCGCGCCTACGGTCACCAGCACCGCCGGGAGGCTCACAACTGCGAGGACACCGAGCTCCTCGTCCCCTCTGGCACGGACAACCGCCAGCAGATTCGCAGCGCGATCGCGCAGCTTCGACCCAAGGGCCAGACGCCCCTGGGCTACGCACTCGAGCAGATCGCCGGCGACCATGGCTCCTTCGAGGGAGAACGCGCCGTGGTGCTCGTGACCGACGGCATCGAGAGCTGCGGGGGAGATGCGCCGGCGGCGGCGCGTGCCCTGCAGCAGGCAGGGCCCGTCCCGGTACACGTGATCGGCTTCGGGCTGGAGGACGCCGCGGATGAAGACCTGGCGAGCCTGCGCGCCATCGCCGAGGCTTCGGGCGGAACCTTCCTCACTGCCGGAAGCGCCGACGAGCTGCGGCGGGCTCTGAGCACGACCGTGGGGACGACCTTCCAGGTCTGGCGCGGAAGCGAGCTGGTCGCCCAGGGGACGCTGGGCGCCGACGAGGTCATGCAGCTCCCGGCAGGCTCCTACCGCGTGCATCTGGACAGCCGACCTCCGCAGGAGATGGAGATCGCACTCGAGAGCGAGGTGCACTACCGGGTGGTGTTTCAGCGCGACGGGAATGACGTCAGCCATGCCACATGGCGCGATACCGTCGAGTACGCCTTCTGCGAGAACGTCGCGCCGGGGTCGGACGCGGTGCCGGCGGCACCGGGGGAGAACGCGCCGCGCTCGCGGCGAACGGCCAGGCTCGAGATCGCGACGGGAAGCGTCGAGATCTGGCAGAACCTCCGGGCCGAGCGAAGCGCCGACTGGGGTGTCGTCGTCCGGCACCCGAGCTTGAAGAAGGGCCAGGTCATGGCCTGGAGCGGCAACGACGCGGACGTGGCAGAGCGCGCGGCGGAGGGCCTGCGCGCTGCGCTGCAGGATGCGGAGGCGGCAGACCCGGTGGCGAACGTCGTGCGCGACGTGGTGCGCCGGGTGGGGTCCGCGGAGTCGGAAACGCTCGCTCGGTAACCCGTCGACGGGGTACTCTCCCCGTGTAGGGATGTCGCGAACCGAACGGACGCCGCCCGATGACGAGGCGCTGCGCGAGCTGCGCGCCGACTTCCGGAAGCGGCTCCCCGACCGGGTCGGGGCGGTGGTGGCCGCGCTCGGCGACGCCCGCGCCCGGCCCGACGAGCCGGAGCGGCTGGCGGAGGCCCGGCGCCTCGCCCACGCGCTCAAGGGCACCGCCAGCTCCTACGGGTTCGCCGAGATCGGGGCCAGCTTCGAGGCGGTCGAGGAGGCGCTCGGCGCGCTCGCTGGCTCCGCCGCCGACCCGCGCGCCGCCTGGGCGGCGATCGACGCGGCGCTGGCGCGCGCCCGGGCGGCTTTGGGCTAGACGGCTCGCATCAGCCAGCCGCGTACGCGCGACCGGACCAGGGTGGGCTTGATGGGCTTGGTGAGGTAGTCGGTCGCGCCCGCCACGAAGGCCTCGATCAGGTCCGTCTCCTTGAGCTTCTTGCCCGTGAGCATCAGGATCGGGACGTCGCCCAGGCGGGGATCGGCCTCTGCGCGCAACGTCCGGCAGATGTCGAGCCCGTCGCGTCCCGGCAGGTTCATGTCCAGGAGCACCAGGCACGGGCACTCGCTGCGGGCCAGCTCGAGCGCAGTCTCGCCGTCGCCGGCCGTCAGTACGCGGACGCCCTCGCTCCGGAGCGTGACGTCGAGCAGGGCCACCATGTCCGGATCGTCGTCGACGATGAGCACGGTGTGGCGGGCGCGCTCGCCCCGGAGCAGCGCCGAGCTGGCCTCGGTCACGGGCGGACGCTCTGTGGCAACCTCCCCCGAGAGCTCGATCTCCTGCCCCTCCACCGCCGCGAATACCTGGAGTCCGGCATCCGCCGGCACCCGCGCCCGCGCACGCTCGCACACGTGGTCGATCGCCGCATCGTCGCGGCTGGGATCGTGGTGGGTCAACGCGAGGCGCCGCGCACCGGCCAGCAGGCAGTAGTCGACCACCCGCTCCACCGGAGAGTGTCCCCAGCCCGCCTTCGCCGGGAACTCGTCCAGCAGGTACTGGGCGTCGTGGATCACGAGATCGGCGCCCTCCAGGAAGCGGATGTGGCGGCGGTCCTCGTGGTGCACCGGGGCGGTTCCCGGGGGCGCATCGAGAGGATGGAGCGAGTGGGGCTCGTGGTCGGTGGCGTACACGACCCGGGCGCCGTCGACCTCCAGGCGGAAGCCCAGGGTGAGCGCCGGGTGATTCAGATACTGCGCTGTGACCCGGATGCTCCCGAGATCGAGGATCCCCTCGCGCAGGTTGCGGATCTTCAGCTGGGCGTCGAGTGCGTCGAGTGTGATCGGCGAGTACTCGTACGTCATCTGTCCCGCCAGGGTTTCCGCGATCTCGCGCTCGCCGCCTCCGGCCGAATAGATCTCCCATTGGCTTCCGGGAACGAAGAGGGGCTCGAAGAAGGGGAAGCCCTGGATGTGATCCCAGTGCGTGTGCCCGATGAGCAGGTGCCCGTGGAGCTGGCGACTCGCCGTCAGCTCCCGGCCCAGCGCAAAGGCGCCGGTCCCGCAGTCGAGGACGACCAAGGTGCCGTCGGCCGCTCGCACCTCCACGCAAGAGGTGTTCCCGCCGTAGCGCAGGGTCGTGGGTCCGGGGCGGGGGATCGAGCCCCTCGTCCCCCAGAAGCGAATGCGCATTCAGAGGACTCCGACCCCAGCCTACACCCGGCGGCCGGGCGAAGGGCAAGAGAAGCGCACTGCCACTGCAGGTGGGCGACCCGCGCGGGCGCCCGGGGTGTAGGATCTCCAGGGGAGGAGGCCAGGCAGGCTCATGCGAACGAATCCCCTGCTCGTCTCGGGCGGCGTCCTCCTGGCGCTGGCGATCCTCGCCGGCGATCTGTTCCTGGGTATGAGAGTCGCGGTGGGCGTCCCGTACGCCTTCGTGGTCCTGCTCTCGCGCTGGGCACGCACGGACCGGGCGGTTCCGGCCACGGCGCTGGTCTGCACGGCGCTCCTGACGGCCGGGTTCCTGCTGGCCCCGAGCGGCGACGGCTGGTGGCCGGTCCTGGCCAACCGCTCGCTGGCGCTGGTGGGGATCTGGCTGGCGGCGGGCGTGGTCTACTTGTGGAAGCGCTCGGAGCGCTCGCAGCGGGAGGAGTCGGCCTACGTGCGGCTCCTGCACCACGTGACCGAGGCGGCCAACAGCGAGCCCGATGCCGACGGCGCGTTGCAGGTCTGCCTCGACCGGATCTGCGCCCACACGGGTTGGCCGGTGGGCCACGTGTACCGTCTCGCCGCCGACGGGACCGGCGAGCTCGCGCCCACCCGCATCTGGCACCTCGATGAGCCCGAACGCTTCCAGACCTTCCGCGCCGTCACCGAGAAGACCCGCTTCGCACCGGGCGTGGGCCTGCCTGGACGCGTGCTCGAGAGCGGCCGCCCGGCCTGGATCGCCGACGTGACCGAGGACCCGAACTTTCCCCGGGCGCGCGCGGTGCGCGACATCGGTGTGCGCGCCGCCTTTGGGTTCCCCGTCCGGGTGGGCAACGAGGTGGCCGCGGTGCTCGAGTTCTTCTCCGTCGACGCCGCAGCGCCCAACGAGCGGATGCTCGAGGTGATGGGTCAGATGGGCACCCAGCTGGGGCGCGTCATCGAGCGGGAGCGCTCGGCGTTGGCCCTGCGCGCAAGCCGCGAGCGCTACCAGAACATCTTCCACGCCGCGCCCGTCTCGATCTGGGAGGAGGACCCGTCGGAGGCCCGGGCAGCTCTCGAGGAGCTTCGGGCCGGCGGCGTGACCGACTTCGCGGCCTACTTCGACGAGCATCCCGAGTTCGTGCGCGCCGCCGCCGCCATGGTGAAGATCGTCGACGTGAACGACGCCACGCTTCCCATGACCGGCGCACCTGACAAGGAACAGCTGCTGGGCGGACTCGACCGCATCTACAGCCCGGAGTCCCACGATGTCCTCAAGGGCGAGCTGGTGGCCATCGCCGAGGGCTACCCGTATTTCGAATCGGAGTCGGTGAACCGCACCTTTCAGGGCGAGCGCATGGAGACCCATGTCGCCGTCAGCATCCCCCGGGCGGATGCCGACTTCCGCAATCTCCTCGTGTGTGTCACCGACATCAGCGAGCGCAAGCGCGCCGAGCGGGAGAGGACGGCTCTGGAGGCGCGCATGCAGCAGGCCCAGCGGCTCGAGAGCATGGGCGTGCTGGCCGGGGGCATCGCCCACGACTTCAACAACGTGCTCGGAGTGATCCTCGGCAACAGCCGGCTGGCGCTGGACGAGCTCGCCCCCGATGCAGGGCTGCGCGAGAAGCTCGAGAAGATCCGGGTGGCGGCGAAGCACGCTTCCGGCCTCACCGATCAGATGCTCAGCTACGCCGGGGAGGGTCCCGCGGACCTGGCCCCCCTCGACCTCTCCCGGCTCGTTCGGGAGCTCCTCGACCTGCTGCACTCGACCGTGGGAGAGAAGTGCAGCCTCGAGGTCGACCTGGCGCCGGAGCTCCCCTGCGTCGCCGGCGATCCGGGGCAGATCCGCCAGGTGGTGCTCAACCTGGTGACCAACGCCGCCGAGGCCCTGGACGGACAGCCCGGGACGGTCGCCATTCGCACAGGCACGATCGAAGCGAGTGCCGACTACCTGGCGGACGTGATCGGCGCGCCCGATCCGGAGCCCGGTCCCCGGGTCTTCCTGGAGGTCTTCGATACCGGTGCCGGCATGGACGAGGCCACCCAGGTGCGGATCTTCGACCCGTTCTTCACCACCAAGTTCTCCGGGCGCGGTCTGGGGCTGGCGGCGCTCCTGGGAATCGTCCGGCGCCACGCGGGGAGCATCAAGATCGACAGCCAGCCCGGGTCGGGGACCACCTTTCGCGTGCTCCTGCCTCCCGAGCCCGAGCCCGAGCCCGAGCCCGAGCGGGGGGCCGAGCGCGCCGCGCCGGCACCGCCGGCCGTCTCGGGCCAAGCCACCGGCCGGATCCTGGTGGTCGACGACGACCAATCCATGCTGGATCTGATGCAGCACTTCCTCGAGCGGGCGGGCTTCCAGGTGATACCGGCTCTCGGCGGGCGCAAGGCCCTCGAGACCTTCCGGGCCCGGGCGGACGAGATCGACGCGGTGGTGCTCGACCTGGCCATGCCCGAGGTGGGCGGGGAGGAGGTCTTCTTCGAGATGCAGCGCATCCGCGCCGACCTGGGCGTGATCTTCGTCAGCGGCTACGGCGAAGAGGAGGTCGCGCGCCGGCTCGCGGGCCGCGGGTCGGTGGACTTCCTCCACAAGCCGTTCGAGCCCGAGCAGCTCGTGCAGAAGGTGCGGGCCGCCCTGGCCGGAAACGAGCGCGCCCCCGGCAACCGGGCGGGCGCATGATCGCGCGCCCCGGTGGTCAGGCCAGCGGCTGGCCCGGCAGCAGGGGCGGCATCGGGCAGCCGAGGGCGTCGGCAATGGCGCGCAGCAGCTCTCCCTCCGCCTGGGTCACGTGCCGGTCCGCGGCGATGCACGCGGCGCAGGCCGCCAGCAGCTGCTGCGTGCTGGCGGCGTTGACCCGAGACAGTTGCTGGAGCGCGGGGTCGAGATCTCCGAGACCACAGCGGTCGACGGGAAGCAGCTCGAGCTCGACGTCGCGCAGCCGCGACGCCCCCTGCGCGAAGGCCGCGCGGCACTGCTCCTCGCTGCGGCCGCCGGCGTAGGCCAGGATCGAGAGCACCACTGCACATGGAGCCGAGACCCGGCGCAGCGACTTGTGGCGCACGCGGGGCGGGCGCACGTGCTCGAAGTGAGGGCGCAGGTGGGTGAGCAGCACGCGCTGAAGCGTCCACTCGAACAGGTCGATCTTCTGATCCGCTGCGACCAGGACTCCCACGTTGGTTGCGAAGGCCCGGTACTGGGACGGCGACAGGGCGCGCAGGGCCGGGAGCGCCAGGTCGATGAGCGGCAGCCGGAAGCGCGCGTCGAGGCTCTCGATCTCGGGCACGAGACGCAGGGTCTCGCGGTCGATCCCATCCTCGCCGAAGCGCGCGAGCTGCTCGAGCTGGCGCATGCGGCAGTCCGCGTCGCGATCGAGGAGCAGCGCGTAGATCACGGCCCGAGCACCGTAGGGCTCGTGGGCCGCGGTGTGCACCGCGGGCGGAAGGTCCCGCAGCAAGGCGGCGGCGTAGGCGAGGTGAGCCGCGCTGGGCTCGCCCACCTGGTCGAGGGCGCTGCCCTCGGGCGCCGCCGGGAGCCCCGAGCCCGCGGGCGGTGCCGCGCCGGTGTCGCCGGCCAGGCCCGCCGCCCCCGCCTCCAGCCGCGCCCCAGACACCGCTCCGCGCGCGCCGCCTTCCCAGCTCGGGTCCATGCGTCGAATCCGCTCGTCGAGGGGAGGGTGGGTGGCGAAGAGCGTCTGCAAGCCGCCGCGCAGCCCCTGGCTGAAGAAGAAGTGGCTCGACTCGGGGGCGTTGGGGCTCTCCAGGACCGAGCCGCCGTCGAACCCGCCGATCGTCTTCAAGGCTCCCGCGAGGCCGTCGGGGTTGCGCGTGAACTGAACAGCCGACGCGTCGGCGAGAAACTCGCGCTGCCGGCTCACCGAGGCCTTGATGAGGTTGCCGAAGAAGGTCCCCAGGAAGCCGATCACCATCAGGCCCAGCCCCCCAGCCAGCATGGCGAGGCCGCTGTTGTCCCGCCCGCCTCCGCGGCCGCGGCCGGCGAACATCGAGGAGCGCAGCAGGAAGTAGCCGATGATTCCGATGATGAGGATGCCGTGGATCACCCCCATCAGTCGGATGTTGAGGCTCATGTCGCCGCTCAGGATGTGGCTGAACTCGTGGGCGACCACGCCCTGGAGCTCGTCGCGGCTCAGCTGCTCGACGCAGCCGCGGGTCACGCCGATCACGGCGTCGCCCGGCGTGAAGCCGGCGGCGAAGGCGTTGATTCCCTGCTCGTTCGCCAGCAGGTAGACCGGCGGGGTCGACATGCCGGAGGCGATGGCCATCTCCTCCACGACGTTCAGCAGCCGCCGCTGGTCCGGATCCTGGGTGTCCGAGGAGACCAGCGTGCCGCCAAGCGACTCGGCGACCACGGCCCCCCCGCCGCGCAGCTGCGCGATCTTGTACAGGCTGCCCCCCGCGACGATGGCGAGCGTGGCGAGTGCCACACCCGCCAGCAGCTCGGGCTGCCACCAGCGAGCGGCGACGGCGATCTCGCCCGTGGACGGATCCTGCTGCACCCCGGTGAGCACGACCGCCAGCAGGTAGAGCATGCCGACGATCGCCAGCACCGCGAGGCAGAAGAGGAAGACCAGGCGCTTGGTGTTGCGGCGCGCCGTGTCCTGATTCTCGAAGAAACGCGTCGACATCTACGTGGTCACGAGAACGAGACCTTGGGCGCTTCGGCGATGGCCTGACTGTCGAACTCGAGGAGCGAGGCGTCCTGGGCGTGGCCGAACGTGCCGGCGAAGATCACCGCGGGAAAGCTCTGCTTGAAGGTGTTGTAGAGGGTAACGCCGTCGTTGAAGGCCTGGCGCGCGAAGGAGACCTTGTTCTCCGTCGAGGTGAGCTCCTCGGTCAGCTGCTTCATGTTCTCGCTGGCCTTGAGGTCCGGGTAGGCCTCGGCGAGCGCCATCAGGCGCCCCATCGCCCCGCCCAGCGCGCCTTCGGCGCTGGCGAGATTCGCGATGGCCTCGGGATCCCCGGGATTGCCGGCGGCCGCCTGAAGGCCCGAGGCCGCCCGGTTGCGCGCCTCGATGACCGCCTCCAAGGTCTCGCGCTCGTGAGCCATGTAGCCCTTGACGGTCTCCACCAGATTCGGGATCAGGTCGTAGCGGCGCTTGAGCTGCACCTCGATCTGGGCGAAACCGTTCTGGTAGCGGTTCCTGAGGGTGACGAGCTTGTTGAACACGCCCACGAACCAGACGACGAGAACCAGAAGAATGACACCGAAGACGACCAGTGCGGTCATGAGGCCCTCCCAATTCGATCGGGGATCCTAGCGGGTCCGCGACGGACCCTCACTCCTCCGGGCGCCGCCACAAGGTCGCAAGCCAGGGCTGCTGCTCGCGGGGCAGACCCGCGGGCCGGTAGTAGTGCGAGAGCTCCAGAAAGCCGGCGTTGAGCACCATTTCCCGCCAGCTCTCGAAGTCGTGGAAGGCGCTGTAGCGCGGGCCCTGCCAGCCCTCTTCGTTCTTGCCGCGCGGGTTCGAGGCGAACAGGACGCCGCCGGGACGCAGGCAGGCGCGCAGATCGCGCAG
>JAPUKG010000405.1 GCA_027295775.1 Pseudomonadota bacterium | reverse complement strand
GGCGAGGAGGTGCCCCTTCGCGTCGCGTTTCCGGCGGGCGCCACACGACTGACCGTGCTCGTGCCGGACTCGGGGCTCGAGGCCGACCTGCCGGGAGCCGACGCCGGCGAGCCGGTGGAGCGGGATGGGCAGCGCTACCGGATCTACGAGGCCCGCGACCTTCCGCCCGGCTGGCGCCTGGACGGCGTCATCCACATTCCCCAGACCCGGCGCGACATTGCGGCCCTGCGCGAGCCGCGCGCCGACCTCTGGGTGGAGTTCGACGACACGGCCCTCGTGGTCTCGGAGGAGCACCACCTCCGTGTCGAGGGCTCGAGCCGGCTGGTGGGCACGCCCGAGGCGCCTCTCCTGCGCTATGAGCTGCCCGAGGGCGCGCGCTTCCTCGGCCTCTCCCAGGGCGCTGGGGCGTTGGGCATCGGCGCCGCCCCCGATGGCGGACTCGAGGTGCTCGGCCCCCTGCCACCCGGCGCTTCGACCTTCGGCTTCCGCTACCGGCTGCCGGTGGACGGTGCGGCCGGTGCGCGCCTTGCGCGCCGCTTCCCACTGGAGGTGGGCGTGCTGAATCTGCTCGTGGCCGACAGCGGCGTGGTGCTCGACGACGTTCGCCTGCACCGGCGGCGGCCCTTCCGATCGGGCACGCGCCACTACCTCCACCGGGAGGGCTTCCGCATCGAGCCCACCGAGACCGTCACGGTCGGCTTCTCGCACCTGGAGCGAAGCGCGTTCGGCGGACGCACATCCCTGGCCATCGTGCTCGCCGCCGCCGCGGCCGGGGCCTTCTTCCTGGCGGCGCCCCTGGGGTGGACGTCTCGAGACGGGGCGTTGGCCAGGTCCGAGCCACCGGCGGCCCTCCAGTCTCGCGAGCGCGAGAGCATCGTCGAGTCCCTCCGCGACCTCGAGCACGACTTCGAGACTGGCAAGGTCGCCGAGGCCGACTACCAGGGGATGCGCAGCGAGCTTCGCAGCCGGGCGCTCGAGCTGATGCGGGAGGAGCGTGAAGCGCGGCGGGCTGGCGCCAACGCGAGCACGACGGAGCCGGACACGCAGCTCGGCTCCGCGAAGCACGACCGCGCGGGAGGCGAGCAGAGCTCGAAGGGCGTCGTCGCCCGCTGCCCCGAGTGCCAGGGCACCGTGCGCGACTCCTGGACCTACTGTGCCCAGTGCGGCGCGACCCTCCCGGCGGAGGGCGGGGCGGCCGACGCTTGAGCGCCGCCGTTTCCGCCCGCGGTCTGGTCAAGCGCTTCGGCGCGCTGACGGCGCTGCGCGGCATCGACCTCGACGTCGAGCGGGGCGGCGCCCTGGCGGTCCTGGGCCGGAACGGCGCGGGCAAGTCGACCCTGCTGCGTGTGCTCTCTGGGCTGGCCCGGCCGAGCGCGGGAGAGGTGTCGATCGAGGGGCTCCCCCAGCGCGGCGGGGCCGCGCGCCGCGTGTTGGGCTTCGTGGGCCACGCCACCATGCTCTACGCCGAGCTCACCGCCCGGGAGAACCTGGTCTTCACAGGGCGCCTGCTGGGCGTGGACGACCCGGGGGAGCGAGCGGACCACCTGCTCGAAGAGGACGGCCTGACAGAGGTGGCGCACCGGCGGGTCGGGGGACTCTCCCGGGGCACCTGCCAGCGGGTCGCGATTGCGCGTGCCCTGGTCCACGACCCCCAGGTGGTGCTGCTCGACGAGCCGTTCACGGGGCTCGACCGCCGCTCGGCGGATCGCCTGGGTGCGCGCCTGGGCCGGCTCCGCACGGAGGGCCGGACGCTGGTGCTGGTGACCCACGAGATCCCGCAGGTCCCACAGCTCGCAGAGTCCGCCGTGGTGTTGGAGGCGGGGAGGATCGTCCATTCCGCGTCCGCCCCCGACCTCGACCCACGCGCACTCGAGCACTGGGTGCTGGGCGAGGGAGAGCGGGCATCGTGAGCATCGTGTGGGCCATCCTGCGCAAGGACCTGGTCACCGAGTGGCGCCGGCGCGACCGCGTAGCGGCCATGCTCGTGTTCTCGCTGCTGGTCGTGGTGGTGTTCCACTTTGCCCTGCCCAACCGGGCGACGGACCAGGCGCCCGCCGGAGCGCCCGGTCTCCTCTGGCTGGCCTATGTGTTCGCGGCGCTGCTTGGCCTGAACCGCGCCTTCGCGCTCGAGCTCGAGAACGACGCCCTCTCGGCGCTGGCCCTGGCGCCCGGGGACCGCGGCTGGGTCTTCCTCGGCAAGGCCGCGTCGAGCTTCGCACTGATCGGGGTGGTGCAGGCGGTGACGGCCGCGGCGTTCGCGCTGGTCTTCGAGATCGACCTGATCGCCGCCGCCCCCCGCCTGGCGGGAGTCGTGGCGCTCGGCACTCTCGGCATCTGCTCGGTGGGAACCCTCTTCTCGGCCATGGCGATCCGAACCCGGTTCCGCGAGGTGCTGTTGCCGATCCTCCTCCTCCCCGCCCTCTTCCCCATCCTGGCCGGTGCAGTCCGCGGCACCGCCGCCGCGCTGGCGGGAACCCCCATCCCCTTCGAGGCAATCCAGCTCCTGATCGTGGTCGACGGGATCTATTTGATAGTCTCGTTCCTGGGCTTCGAGTACGTGCTGGACGAGTGACGGACGTGGCGGACCAACTCACGACAGTCGAGAGAATGGCATCACGCGGGCAGACCGCGATGGGCGCGGTGCTGGCCGTGCTGCTCGTGATCTACGCCTGGGCGGTGACGAACGCACCCACGGACGCGGTCCAGGGGGTGATCCAGAAGATCCTCTACGTGCACCCGCCCCTGGCCTACGGCGCGTACCTGGGCTTCGTCGTCACGGCGATCGGAGGCTCGCTCTACCTGTGGCGCGGCCGCGAGGAGTACGACCGGCTCGCCATCGCCGGCGCCGAGGTGGGCGTCATCTTCTGCACCCTGATGTTGGTGACCGGGCCCATCTGGGCCAAGGGAACCTGGGGCCGCTGGTGGTCCTGGGACCCCCGCCTCACCCTCACCCTGCTGATCTGGTTCGTGTACCTGGCCTACATCCTGCTGCGCAGCTTCTCGGAGGGCGGCGAGCGCACGGCCCGCTTCGCAGCCGTCTACGGGCTGGTGGGGGTTCTGCTCATTCCCCTCAACTACTACGTGATCGATCTGTTCGAAGCGCGCTCGATTCATCCCGAAAACCTGGAGCGGGGCAGCCTGGGCGAGGGCATGGGATGGCCCTTCGTGGTGGGCAACGTGACCCTGTTCGTGGCCTTCCTCTACCTGGTGCTGCGGCGCTGGGAGATCGAGAACCTGCGCGCTCGGTGGGCCCGAACAACAGACGACGGGGAGTCCCTCGGGGAGGAAGGGCGTTGAGCTATGTGATCGCGGCCTATGGTGTCACGGTGCTGACGCTCGGCCTGTACTGGATCCACCTCACGCGAGAGCGGCGCGCTGTTTCGCGCAGGGCCCAGCCAAATCGCGGTTGACATGCGGTATACTGGCGCAGTATAAGGCGTTTTGGTTTCTAGGCGGCTGCGAGAACTCGGCTTTTTCCCATACGGAGGCATCGTCACCCCACCCCTCACCGGACAGCTGTGCGCAAACTCTTGCGCAAGGTCGTCGAGCGGGTGATGCAGTGGGATTGAACGGTAGACGGTTTCTCTCCGACACGGCGTCACGAGTCAGTAACTGGGTTCGCAAAGGTGCAAGGAGGCGGCAGAAGGCTCGGGCAACCACGCGCCCATGCAACCGTCGAAGCAGTGCATGGGCGATCCCCCAGTCGCGTGGTACGCGGCTTGCTTCCCTCTCCCCCAAGGCCCGGGGAGTCCGGGGTGTGTGAATCGGCGGGGAAGCAGCAGGAACTCAGGGCCAGGAGGCGGTCCGAAACCGAGGATGGCCAGCATGAAGCGCGGAGTCGGTTATTGCGAGAACACCGACTGCGAAGACTACGCGAAGGGTGTCTTCCTCCTGAACCACGGAGACACCTTCTACTGCCCCCGCTGCCGCCAGCTCGGCAAGGTCGAGAAGGAGCGGGGCTTCTACACGGGCAACTCGGACATCTTCAAGGAGGTCCGGGTCGAGTACAACTTCGATCCCATCAACGGCGTCTATCGTGAGATCGCCATCGTCCGGGACGAGAGTCTCTGGGGTCGCAACAACGTCTACACGCTGCAATCGCCCCTGATCAAGACCGAGAAGCGCGCGCTCAAGGTCGCCGAGGCCATCTTGGCCAACCTGAACCGCTACCGCGGCCTGCTGAATGGCGACGACATCCCCCGCACCACCGAGATCATCCTGTCGTTCGACGATCCCTTCGAGGAGTTCTCCCAGAAGCTGAAGCAGTTGTCGAAGGAGTGGGAAGCGAGCGGACTCCGGGAACAGCGCCGCTAGACCGGGTTGCCCGAACCATCATCGAGCCTCCGAGCTCTCACGAGCTCCGGGGGCTCTTGTCTTCTGGGCTCGCTGCGCGGTCGCGTTGGAACTCCGCGATCTCAACGACTGCCGTGCACGCTCCCTTGCCG
>JAPUKG010000404.1 GCA_027295775.1 Pseudomonadota bacterium | reverse complement strand
ACCTCGAGATCGTCTGGGTGATGGCGGACAACCAGATCAACGCCCGCACCCGGCTGTTCGTCGACGAGAACGGCCTGCGCGACCGCGTCCGCTTCCTGTCGGACGCGAGCTCGACGGTGATCGACCAGCTCGGCCTGCGCCGGCAGGACCCGGAGCCCATGGAGGCCGGTGTGCCCCACCCGACCACCTACCTGCTGGACCGGGAGGGCACGATCCGCTTCGTCGACGTGCGCGAGGACTTCCACATCTGGCTCGATCCCGCGCTGCTGGTGCAGGAGCTCGCGGCGATTCCGTAGGCCCAGCGTGTGCATCCGCTCTAGACGAAGTCCTTGAGCAGAAGCCAGAGCTCCGGGAGCGGTCGTTTGGAGCGCCGGCAGATGTAGATCCCGCGATCGCGCAGTCGGGGTTCACAGTGAGGGCAGCCGACCCGGCCCACGAGCTCCACGCGCTCGAAGTGCTCCAGGATCGGTGAGTCCGGAGCGGCCACCACGATCAGCACGCCACCGTCGAGGCCCCGGGTACCCCATAGCCAGAAGCTGTTGTGCGTGCCGATCACGGGGGGCAGCCCGGCAGCTGGTCCGAAGTGATCAAGGGCTCCGGCCTCGCCAAAGGTCGTCGCGAGCACACCCGCCCGACGCCGCTCTGATTCGGAGAGGCTTGCGGCCGCCTGCCCGACGGCTTCGGTCAGCTCCGGCGCGCCGAGCATCCACGGGTAGAACGGCGGGAGTGACGCGGCCTCCGGGTCTGCACCCAGGAGCTCGCGTGCGCTACGGGCGATCCCCAGGTAGCGGTCCGCGTCGACGACTGGCAGAGAGAACGGAAGGACGAGCACCCCCTGAAAGACCAACGCGATGGCGACTGCGGCTAGCAGGCGTCTGGCTCGGCGGCCCACCGCGAAGCGCTCGACGGCAACACCGCCAGCGGCGAAGACGATCGGGAAGACGCCGACGAGGTAGTAGATCGTGCCGCGACCACTCAGCGCGAGACAACCAAAGACGACCGCGAACGTCCACCCGAGCACCCGATGAGCACGCAGCTCCGGGGAGCGCAGAAGATGCACCAATCCCGCCAGCCAGAGCGGTGCTGCCAGCGGTCCCATCACGAGCAGCTGCGACGCGACGAACGCCCACGGCGACTGCATTACGACCGCCGCGTCGAAGCTCTCGCGTCCGGTTGCGTTGTTCCGGACGAACTCGAGCGTTGGCCAGTCGTTCGCGACCTGCCAGATCAGGTGGGGGGCGAACATCGCCCCCACGATGGCGCTGGCGAGCCAGGGCCAACGGGTTCCGAGCCAGACCCGCGCAGGCGAGGCCACCAGACCCACGGCAAGCCCCAGCCCGAGCCAGAGGGTGCTCACCTTGTTGAGCAACGCGATCCCCAGCAGCACACCCAGAACGAGCCACAGTCGCGGGTCCGCTCCATTCTGGAGGCGGGCCAGGATCAGCGCCGCCAGCGGCCAGAGCAGATGCTCGATCGGGTTCATCGAGTAGGGGAAGCCGATTGCCAGAGCCATCGGGGCCGCGGCCATCGTCAACGCCGAGAGCAGCTGGGCCCGTCCCGCTCCCCCCAGCTCACGTGCCAGGGCGGCGGTCACGAGCAGCGCCAGGGATTCGCACAGGTTCGGGAGCAGCCGGACCGCCAACAGAGAGTCGCCGAGCAGGAAGTGGACGCCCCTCAGTACGGCAACGGAGAACGGAGGATGATCGACGTAGCCCCAGGCCAGATGATCCGCACACGCCAGGTAGTAGAGTTCGTCCGCCGTGTAGCCGACGGGAATCAGCAGTGTCGACAGCGTGGGAATCGCGAACCGGATCAGCGCGATCCACAGCAGCGGACGCCAGACCATCGCCGGAACTGCAGGCGTTTCGTACCGACCCGCGAAATCGCCCATGCTGCCCCCAGTGTGGCGCAGAAGGACCGCCTGGCGCCCCGGGGAAGAATCGGAACCCCCGAGCTACTGCTCGCGTATAGTGGGCACTTCCAGGGGCGTGGCCGGAGGATGGATCATGCTAAAGCGACGCGAGTTCACACTGGGCGGCACGGCGGCGGTGGTCGCCGCGGGTCTCGGGCCCGTCGCCCTCTTCAGCGGCCGCCGCGCGGCGGCGGGCGGGTTCGGCTCCTTCACCCGCGCTCGCTTCGACGCACTTCTCCACACGGGCTTCCACATCGACGCCGCGGCCTGGGAGGGGGCGGAGCTCATCGAGGTCGCCGACGGTCCGCCCTCGGCCGTGGTCGAGCAGTTCCACCTGGTCTTCCAGGGCCCCCGGGACTGTGAGCTCCCGTCCGGCCGCTCGCGCCTACGAGCGCGCCGAGGCCCGTGAGCCCGAGGTAGAGCCACGCCGATTCGCCGGTGGCACGCGCCGAGAAGGCCACCACGTAATAGCCGAGGCTTCGAGGATCTTGTGAGCGGCAGAGCCAGGTCCCTCGTTGAAATCGCGAAGGCTGAGGGAGTTGCCGACCGCTACGTGGGGCATCTGCTGCCGCTCGCGTTCCTCGCACCCGATATCCTCACGTCGGTGCTCGCTGGAACCCAACCCACCCATCTCACGACTGAGATGCTGACGAAGCGCGCGGATCTCCCCCTAGATTGGGAAGAACAGAGGGCCCTACTGGGTTTTAACTCACATCTTCGAGCCCCAACGCCAGAAAGCCGCCCTGTGGGAGACCGAACCGCCCCAATCGCCGTTGGAGACGATCGCC
>JAPUKG010000403.1 GCA_027295775.1 Pseudomonadota bacterium | reverse complement strand
CTGTTCTGCTCGGGATCGAGCACCTCGAGCAACGCCGAAGACGGATCGCCGCGAAAGTCAGTACCGACCTTGTCGATCTCGTCCAGCACGAAGACGGGGTTTCGGGTGCCCGCCTTCTTCAGGCTCTGGATCACGCGGCCGGGCAGTGCGCCCACGTAGGTCCGACGGTGGCCGCGAATCTCCGCCTCGTCGCGCACGCCACCCAGCGAGACGCGCACGAACTGGCGGCCCAGGGCGCGCGCGATGGAGCGGCCGAGGGAGGTCTTGCCGGTGCCTGGCGGCCCGACGAAGCAGAGGATCGGGCCCTTGAGGTCGCGCTTCAGGGACAGTACCGCGATGTACTCGACGATTCGGTCCTTCACCTTCTCGAGGCCGTAGTGGTCCTCATCGAGGATGCGACGGGCCTCCTCTACATCGAGCTGGTCCTCCGAGCTGTTCGACCAGGGCAGATCGGCCATCCACTCCAGGTAGGTCCGGATCACGGCGTGCTCGGCGGCGGCGGCCGGAGTCTGGGCCAGCCGCTCGAGCTCGCGTGTGGCCTGCTTCTGCGCCTCCTCGGGTAGCCCCGCGGCGTCGATCCGCTCGCGCAGCTCCTTAATCTCCTGCTCCCCGTCCTCGGCCTCGCCCAGCTCGCGGCGAATCGCCTCGAGCTGCTGACGCAGCATGTAGTCGCGCTGCGTCCTGCCCATCTCGCTCTGCACCTTCTCCTTGATCTCGGTCTCGATCTCAAGGGCATCGCGCTCCCGGTCGAGCTCGACCAGCACGCGCTTGAGGCGCGACGAGATGTCGGCCTCGGCGAGCACCGCCTGCTTGGCCGACACGTCTAGCTCGAGATTCGAGGCGACCAGGTCCGCGAGCTTGGACGGATCCTCCAGATTGGCCGCCAGCACCTGGAGCTCGTCGGAAAGGCGCGGACTCTCGGAGACCAGGGCGGCGAACTGCTGAGACACATTGCGGACCAGCGCAGCCATCTCCACCGACTCGAGATCGCCGGACTCGGTCACGGCACGGACCCGGGCCCGGAGGAATGGATCGGTGCTGGTGAAGTCCTCGATCTCGGCCCGGGCCACGCCCTGGACCAGCAGCCGGTACGATTCGTCCGGGAACTTCAGCATCTTCACGACGCGGAGCACCGTACCCACGCGGTAGACATCGTCCGGCCCCGGACTACCGTCGATCTCCCGCTGGACCGCGGTGCACAGCAGGAGCCGGTTCGGCTGCACCAGCACGTTGTCGATCAGGCGCTGGGACCGCGCCGTGTTGACGAGCAGGGGTGACAACAGGAAGGGGAAGAGCACGGTGTTCTTGAGCGGCAGGACCGGCAGCTCGCCGGGAAGCGCCATCACGCCGTCCCCGTCTTCGGGCGCTGCGCCGCTCTCGACGGCCACGTCCACGCCGCCGCCCCGCGAGGTCCCCTCGAGCCGGATCTCGTCCTGGGACTCCTCCGACTGCTCGCCCTCGAGTCGCTCGTCGCGCTCGTCGCTCATGTGTCCTCGCTCCGCTCCACGGCGATCTGGCGACGCGGCCGTTTGGGCAGCCGAACCTCGAGGAAACCGTCCTCCAGGTGCGCGCTCACGCGATCCCGGTCGAAGGGAATCCGCACCCGCACGGTTCGCTCGAAAGGCCCGAAGGCGATCTCCATCTGGTGCAGCCGCTGCACTCCACTGCCTCCGGGCACCGAGCGGGCGCCGCTAATGCGGATCAGGTCGCCGTCCACGCTCACACGCAGGTCCTCGCCGCGCACGCCCGAGATCTCGGCGCGCATGACCACCTCGTTCTCCGTCTCGAAGACGTCGATGGCGGGCTGCCAACGATCCCCGCGCAGCCGGTCGGGGAACTCCCCGACCAGCTCGGCCAACGGGTCGTGTCGCCTGGGATTAGCGATCGTCCTTCTCCTCGGTGTACTCGGCGTCGATCACGTCGTCGTCGGCTTCACGGGCCTGGCTCTCGGCGGACTCGCCCTCCGGCGCGGGACCCGCGGAGGCGCTCTCGGCGGCCTGGTTCTTGTAGAGGGCCTCGGCCACCTTGTGTAGCGCGCTTTCCACCCGCTGGTGAGCCGCATCCATCACGGCGACGTCGTCGGTCTCGAGCTGCTTCTTCGCGTCGACGATCGCCTCACTGACGGCGCTCTTGTCCTCGTCCGACAGCTTCTCCCCGTTGTCGGCCAGGGTCTTCTCCGCCTGGTAGACCAACGAGTCGAGCTTGTTCTTGCTCTCGATCGCCTCCCGCCTCGCCTTGTCGTCCGAGGCGTGGGCCTCGGCGTCCTTCACCATCCGCTCGATCTCGTCTTTGGCGAGACCGCCTGTGCCCTCGATGCGGATCGACTGCTCCCGGGCCGTGGCCCTGTCCTGGGCGTTCACGGCGAGGATGCCGTTGGCGTCGATGTCGAAGGTCACCTCCACCTGGGGCACACCCCGCGGCGCCGGCGGGATGTTGTCCAGGATGAAGCGACCGATCTCCCGGTTGTCGGCCGCCAGCTCGCGCTCGCCCTGGAGCACCCGGATCTCCACCTGGGGCTGGTTGTCCGACGCCGTGGAGAATACCTGCTGGGCCTTGGTGGGGATCGTGGTGTTGCGCTCGATCAGCTTGGTCGTCACCCCGCCCAGGGTCTCGATGCCCAAGGAGAGCGGGGTCACGTCGAGGAGCAGCACGTCCTTCACGTCGCCAGCCAGCACGCCGCCCTGCACGGCGGCACCCACGGCCACGACCTCGTCGGCGTTCACGCTCTTGTTGGGCTCCTTGCCGAACAGCTCTGCCACCTTCGCCTGGACGAGCGGTATCCGCGTCGATCCACCGACCAGTATCACCTCGTCGATCTCGCTGGCCGAGAGCCCGGAATCCGCCAGGGCCTTGCGACACGGCTCGAGGGTCCGCTCCACCAGCGACTCGACCAACTGCTCGAACTTGGAGCGGCTGAGCTTCAGGGTCAGATGCTTGGGTCCGTTCTGGTCCGCGGTGATGTACGGCAGGTTGATGTCGGTGGACTGGGCCGAGGAGAGCTCGACCTTCGCCTTCTCCGCGGCTTCTCGCAGCCGCTGCATCGCCATGGGGTCTTGGGACAGGTCGATGCCCTGGTCCTTCTTGAACTCCGCCGCCAGGTACTCGATCACCTTCTGGTCCAGGTTGTCTCCGCCCAGGTGGGTGTCGCCGCTGGTGGCCTTGACCTCCACGACGTTCTCGCCGACCTCGAGGATCGAGATGTCGAAGGTCCCGCCGCCGAAGTCGAAGACCGCGATCTTCTCGTCGGCCTGCTTGTCGAGCCCGTAGGCGAGCGCGGCTGCGGTGGGCTCGTTGATGATGCGCTTGACGTCGAGGCCGGCGATCTCGCCGGCGTCCTTGGTCGCCTGGCGCTGGGCGTCGTTGAAGTACGCCGGGACGGTGATAACGGCACCGGTCACCTCGGCGCCCAGGTGCGCCTCGGCCGCAGCCTTGAGCTTGGAGAGGATCATGGCCGAGATCTCGGGGGGCGCATAGCTCGTGCCGTCGACCTCCACCGCGGCCACGTCGTCCTTGCCCTGGATCACTTTGAACGGAACGAGCCGGATCTCCTCGGGCACCTCCTCCATGCGGCGGCCCATGAAGCGCTTGATCGAGTAGACGGTGCGCTCGGGATTGGTGACGGCCTGGCGCTTGGCGATCGCACCCACCAGGCGCTCGCCCTCGTCGGTGAAGCCCACGACGGAGGGCGTCGTGCGTCCGCCCTCCTCGTTGGCGATGACCGTGGGCTGTCCCCCTTCCATCACCGCCACCACCGAGTTGGTGGTTCCCAGATCGATCCCGATCACCTTGCCGGTAGTGGCCATGTCGCAGTCTCTCCTTCGCAGGGGCGCCGCGGCCCCCGCTCGAAAATCGGTTGGACGAAGAAGAAACCTGGGGCCCAGACCCTCCCTGTCAACGGTCGGGCGGCCCTATTCCAGGCGCCAACACATCGACAGCGATCAAACCGTTGGCGACGCCTTGAATTCCTGCGGGGAACGGAACGTTCCCAATCTGACCGGGGTCCCACAAGCTCGAACGGCGTGCCGCCGATAGGTCGTAGGCGTCACGTTAACTCCGCGGAATACAACGAGTTTGGTTGGAGCGAGCCGGTGGGGGGGCTATACTGCCAACCCGTCGCGGCTCTGCGCGGGGGGGACCTCCGAGCTGCTGCGGGCGAGCGGACGTGTGAGGGGAAGGCCGCATGGGCCGTTTGGGAATCCGGGTCGGCAACGTTGCGCTGTTCGTGCTGTGCACGTTCCTCACGGCCAACGTGTTGAACGAGATCACTGCGGAGCTGCTCACGCCGGCCCGGGCCAGCGTCCG
>JAPUKG010000402.1 GCA_027295775.1 Pseudomonadota bacterium | reverse complement strand
GCTGGGCTGGCCCCAGGAGCCGACCTACCACGTGCCCGACGATGTGCGTGCGTACCTCGCGGGGCGCATCGAAGCGAAGAAGGCGGAGCGCCGCGAGGTCGACGCGGGCATCGAACGCTGGCGAGCCGACCATCCCGAGCGGGCTGCGGCCTGGGATGCCGCGCGCGAGCGCAAGCTCCCGGAGGAGCTCACGGGCATCCTGGTGGAGGGCATGGAGGGCGTCGACAACGCCACCCGCAACCACTCGGCGGCGGTGCTGGAGAAGCTGTCCCGCCACGTCCCGTACCTGATCGGTGGCTCGGCGGACCTGGCCGGATCGGCGGCGCCGCCCATCGTCGACGGCGCGGGCGTGATCGGTCCGGCGTCGGCCCCCGGCGAGGATCGCTTCGCGGGCCAGAACATCCACTTCGGCATCCGCGAGCACGCCATGGCAGCGGTGACCAACGGGATCAACCTGGATGGCACGTTCATCGGCTATTGCGGAACGTTCCTGATCTTCAGCGACTACATGCGGCCCTCGATCCGCCTGTCCGCGCTGATGGGCGTGCGCTCGATCTTCGTGTTCACCCACGACTCGATCTTCCTGGGCGAGGATGGCCCGACGCACCAGCCCATCGAGCAGCTCGACTCGCTGCGGCTGATCCCGGGGCTCACGGTCTTCCGCCCCGCGGACGGCATCGAGACGGCGATGGCGTACGCGTGGATCCTGGAACGGGCGCGCGGTCCGGCGTGCCTCTCGCTCTCACGCCAGAAGGTGGCGGCGCTGAAGCGCGATCCCTCCTTCGAGCTGCACGACGTGTGGAAGGGCGGCTACGTGGTGTCCCAGCCCAATGGCGTGCCCGACCTGGTGCTGCTGGCCAGCGGCTCCGAGGTCTCGCTGGTCTGCGAGGCGGCAGTGCTGCTCCGCGAGGACGGGCTGGCGGCGCGGGTGGTCTCGGTGCCCAGCGTCGAGCTCTTCCTCGAGCAGTCCGAGCAGGCGCGGCGCGCCGTGGTGCCCGATGATGGAACCCCGCTGGTGGCGGTGGAGGCCGGAGCGGGCCAGAGCTTCTGGCGCCTGATCGGCGATCGGGGCGTGGTCTTCGGGATGGACGGCTTCGGCGCGTCTGCCCCCTACACGGACCTGGCCGAGCACTTCGGCTTCACGCCGGAGAAGGTGGCAGCCCGGGCGCGGGAGTTCGCGAACGCGCGCAACGGCTGAGCGTTTCGCCCACAGCGCGCTAGCGGTAGTCGTGTCCGGCGGGCAGGGCGTCTCGGGGCGTCACCGGCTTGAGCTCGCGCACGCGCACGTGGATCACGCCGTCTACGTTCTGGACCGGCCCGGCCACCTCGACTACCGCCGCGGTGTGGAGCGGCGCGCGGAAGCGCTGGTACTGATCCGGGGTGAGCACCGCGTTCGAGGTGCCCGTCTCGTCCTCCAGGGTGAGGAAGCAGAAGCCCTTGGCGGAGCCAGGGCGCTGGCGGACGATCACGTGGCCGGCGGTGCGCACGAACTGCCCGTCGGGTACCTCGCGGAGCTCTTGCGCCGACAGCACGCCGCGCCGGGCGAAGGCGGCGCGCAGGTGGGTCATCAGGTGCGGTCCGGTGGTGAGACCCCCGATCCGATAGTCCGCGAAGGTGGTCTCCAGGGGCGACATCTCCGGTAGCGGGGAGTCGCCGGCCCCCGAGCCGGGGGGTGGCACGCCCGCGAACAGCGAGGTGGGATCGCGCTCCAGGGCCGCCACTTGCCAGAGCGCCGAGCGGCGTTGGCGCGTGGCGCCGTCCAGGCTGGCGAGTGCACCGCCCTCCGCCAGGGCGTCGAGCTCGTTGCGGTGGAACCCGACGCGCTTCGTCAGATCCGCCAGATCGGCGAAAGGCGCGCGCTGTCGCTCATGGACGAGTGCTTCACCGGTCTCCCCGCGCAGCCCGCCGACGTAGCGCAAGCCGATGCGCACGGCGGACTCCTCCGTTTCGGATTCGAGAGTGCAGTCCTGCTCCGAGCGCACCACGTCGATGGGGCGTACCTCGACGCCGTGGCGCTGGGCGTCCTTCACCAGGCTGGCCGGGTTGTAGAAGCCCATGGGCTGGGCGTTGAGCAGCCCCGCCAGGAAGGCGGCAGGGAAGTGGCGCTTGAGATACGCCGAGGCATAGGCGATCAGTGCGAACGACGCCGAATGGGACTCGGGAAAGCCGTAGAGCGCGAAGGAGGTGATGTAGCGAGCGATCACGTCCTGGCTCGCGGGCTCGATACCGTTCTTCTGCATGCCCTCCCGCAGGCGCGCCTCGATCTGCTCCATGCGCTCCAGCGAGCGCTTGAAGCCCATGGCCCGGCGCAGCTCCTCCGCCTCGCCGCCGCTGAAGCCCGCCGCGGTCATGGCCAGGCGCAGCAGCTGCTCCTGGAAGATCGGAACGCCCAGGGTCCTGCGCAGGATGGGCTCGAGCGACGGATGCGGGACCGTCACGGGCTCCCGGCCCGCGCGCCGGTTCAGGTACGGGTGCACCATCTCGCCCACGATCGGACCCGGCCGGATGATCGCGATCTCCACCACCAGGTCGTAGAAGCACGCGGGCTTCAAGCGCGGGAGCGTGGCCATCTGGGCGCGGCTCTCGATCTGGAAGGTGCCGACGGTGTCCGCCCGCTGGATCATGGCGTAGGTCTCGGGGTCGTCCGGGGGCAGGTGAGCCAGGTCGATCGCGACGCCCTCGTGCTCGCGGATCATCGGGATCATCTTCTCGAGGGCGTTGAGCATGCCCAGGCCGAGGAGGTCGATCTTGATGATCCCCAGGTCCGCGCAGTCGTCCTTGTCCCACTGCACCACGCGCCGGGCCGCCATGCTGGCGGGCTCGATGGGCACGACCTCATCCAGCCGCCCGGCGGCGATCACGACCCCGCCGCTGTGCTGTCCCAGGTGCCGGGGCAGGCCGCGCACCCGCTCCACCAGCTCGAGCAGGCGTTGGATGCGCGGTGCGCTCGGATCGACCCCGGCCTCGCGCAGGGTTCCCCCGAGCTCGTCCAGGTCGTCTCGGTGGGCGAGGCTCGAGAGCAGCCCGGCCAGGCGATCGATTGCGTCCGGCGAGAACCCGAGCACCTTGCCCATCTCGCGCACCGCCAGGCGCGAGCGGTAGGTGATGACGTTGGCGGTCATGGCGGCGCCGTTCCGGCCGTACTTCTCGAAGACGTACTGGATCACCTTCTCGCGCTGGTCGCCCGACGGAAGATCGATGTCGATGTCGGGCCACTCGCCGCGCTCCTCCGACAGGAAGCGCTCGAAGAGGAGCTCCATCCCCACTGGATCCACCGCGGTGATGCCGAGCGCGTAGCACACGGCGCTGTTGGCCGCGGAGCCGCGTCCCTGGGCCAGCATGTGCTCCTGGCGGGCGAAGCGGGCCAGGTCGTCGACGATCAGGAAGTAGCCGGCCAGGTCGAGCTTCTCGATCACCGCGAGCTCGTGCTCGAGCTGACGCCGCGCGCGGGGGGGCAGGGGCGAGCCGTAGCGCTTCGCGGCCTCCTGCCAGGTGAGCTTGCGCAGCCAGGAGACCTGGCTCTCGCCTTCGGGAACCGGGAAGTGCGGGAAGCGGTAGCCCAGATTGGCGAGGGTGAAGGCGCAGCGCTCGGCGATCCGGCGGGTGGCGCGGATCCATTCGGGCCGGTCGGCGAAGCGCTGCGCCATGGCCTGGGGGAGGTGGAGGGTGCGCTCGCCGTTGGGCCAGAGTCGGCGCCCGGCCGCGTCGAGGGTGGTCTTGTGGCGCAGGCAGGTGAGGGCGTCCAGCAGCCGGCGGTCCTCGGGCCGCGCGCAGCGCACGTCGCCGGTGGCGACCACGGGGATGCGCGCGGCCTCGGCCATGGCCACGGCGCGCCGCGCCGTCTTCTCCCCTTCGCGATCCAGGTGCCGGGACACGCCCTGCCAGACGCGACGGGGGCCGAACACGCCGAGGGCGCGGTCGAGCCCGGCCGGGGTCGCGCTGGCGTCGCCGCGGCACAGCACCGTGAGATCGACGGCGTGCTCTTCGAGCTGCTCCCAGGTGACGTGGCACTCGCCCTTGGGCGCATCGCGGTGGCCGAGGGTGAGCAGCCGGCAGAGCGCGCGCCAGCCGCGCTGGGACTCCACCAGCAGGCGGATGGAGCTTCCGCCGCCGAGCTGTAGCTCGGCCCCGACGATGGCGCGCAGGCCGGCGGACACCGCCGCGCCGTGGAATCGCGGGAGCCCGTAGACGCCGTCGCGGTCGGCCAGAGCGAGGGCCGGGTAGCCGAGCTCGGCCGCCCGCGTGACCAGGTCCTCGGGATTCGAGGCGCCCTCCAGGAAGGAGAAGGCGCTCCGGGCACCGAGCTCGATGTAGTCCTCGCCGGGGGGCACCCGGCTATTTTCGTCTTTTTTTCGCCATCCCGTCAAGCGGGAAACTCCGTAGACTGAGCCCATGGCGGACCATGCCAGCCACCGGGCAGGGGATGAGGAGGGCCGCCGAAACGCCGTCCTGGTCGTCGATGACGAGCCCCAGCTCCGCCACCTCATGGTTCGCCTGCTCGAGCGCGGCGGTCACCAGCTCCTCTCCGCCGCCGACGCGGAGAGCGGGCTCGCCCTCTACAGGGAGCACGCCGACACGATCGGCGCGGTGGTGCTCGACATGGCGCTCCCGCCCGATGGCGCCGGTGAGCTCCTGCAGCGCATGGAGGAACTGGGGGGCGACGTGGGCGTGGTCGTGACCAGCGGCCGTCCGCTGGAGGAGTCCCTGCGCCAGTCCCTGGAGCGCTGCGGCGGGCGCTTCGTGGCCAAGCCCTTCGTGCCCCCGGCCCTGCTGGCCGCGGTCGCCGACGTCCTGAACCGGGGAGCCTGAACCATGGCATCGGTCGTGGTGATTGGCGGCGGCGTCGCGGGGCTCGGCTGTGCCTGGCGTCTGCGCCGGGCCGGTCACGACGTCGAGGTGCTCGAGCGCGAAGCGGCGCCCGGCGGTCGCATGCGCCGGGAGGTCCACGGCGACTTCGTCCTCGACCGGGGCGCGCAGTTCATCACCAGCGGCTACCACAACCTCCACGCGGTGGCGCGGGAGCTGCGCCTCGACGACGAGGTGCGTCCGCTGCGTGCCCGGCAGAACGCGGTGCTGCGCGATGGGAGGCTCGAGCCCGGCGACTACGATGCGCCGCTGGCCTTCCTGCGCTCGCGGCTGCTCTCGGGGCGCGCCAAGATCCGACTGGCGCGACTGCTGTGGGAGCTCCGCCGCCACCGACAGACCCTCGATCCCCTGCGCCCGGAGCGCGCCGCGGCGCTCGACCGCGGCGACATGGCCCAGTACCTCGCACGTGTGGTGGGCGAGGAGGCGCGCGACTACCTGCTGGCGCCCGCCATCCGCTCCACCTTCGACTGCGAGATCGAGGATCTCTCGGACGCGTTCCTGCTCCTGGTCCTGCGCTTCGTCAGCGGCGGCTTTCGGCTCCAGTCCTTCGACGGCGGGGTGGGCCGCTTCACCGAGGCGCTGGCCGCCGAGGTGCCGGTCCGTCTGGGCGCCGAGGTCACGGACGTCGTCACGGAGTCTGACGGTGCGCGGGTCCGCTACCGCGTGGGGGACCGCGAGCGACGCGTGCTGGCGGATGCGGTGGTGGTGGCCGTCCCCGGGAGTCTCGTCGCGGGTCTGTGTCCCAAGCTGACGCCCGCCGAGCGCGGCTTCTTCGAGCGCGTGCGCTATGGGCGCGGCACGATCGCCCACCTGATCCTCGAGGAGCCGCCCGCCAGCCTGCCCTGGTACGGTGTCGCCTTCCCCCGGCCCGAGGGCCTCGACCTCTACGGTCTGGCTGTGGACCATCACAAGGAGGGCGTGGCGCCCGAGGGCGCGGGCCTCGTGAACGCGGCCCTCACCGAGGAGACGGCGCGGCGCCTGTGGGACGCCCCCGACTCGGAGGTCATCGACTGCGTCGTGGAGAACCTGGCGCGCACGCCCATCGGCCGACTGCATCCCGCCCAGGGCGTCGTACACCGCTGGCCGGAGATGCTTCCCCAGTTCCGGCCCGGGTACCTGCCCGCGCTCGCTGCCTTCCTGCGCCGCAGCGACCGCTCGCCGCGGCTCGCGTTCGCCGGCGACTACCTGGTCGGTCCCTACACGGAAGCCGCCCTCGTGAGCGGCCTGCGCGCCGCCGCCGAGATCCTGCGCGAATGAGCGTCCGCCGAGCGTTTCCCATCGCGCTCCCGTTCCCGTTCACGATCAGACTGGGCGCGCGTTCGTTTCGAGCCCTCGGCGACCGGACGAAGACGGAGACCGGGATCCCGGCGCTCTTCGTTCACGCCACCAGCTTCTGCGCTGACACCTGGGCTCCGGTGATCGGTGCCGCTCGGGACGCGGGCTGGCGGGGGGCGTCCACCGCCGTCGACCAGCGCGGTCACGGGCGCAGCGACCCGGTGCGGGAAGCGCGCGACTGCGAGTGGCCGCGGCTGGTCGGAGACGTCGCGGGATTGGCGCAGGAGGTCGCGCGCGAGGCGGGCGCGGAGACGCTCTTGCTCGTCGGCCACTCGAGTGGCGCCAGCGTGTGTCTCGCGGCCGCGGGGCAGCGACCCGAGCTCGTGCGAGGGCTCGTCCTGGTCGAGCCCACTCTCTTCGACCCGCCGGCGGTGCAGGGTGGCGACTCCTTCCTGGGAAGCGGCGCGCTGGCCGCGAGCGCGCGTCGGCGCCGCTCTCGATTCGCCGACCGGGCGGAGGCAAGCGAGTGCCTGCGCAAGCGGTTCCCCTACTCGGGATTCGCTCCCGAGAGCTTCGAGGCCTATCTCGACGGTGGACTCATCGCCGGGCCGGACGCCGATGGCGGCCTGAGTCTGGCCTGCACGCCGGACTGCGAGGCCTGGATGTACGAGGGCGCCGGGTCCCTCGACGTGTGGCCGCTGTCGGAGAAGGTGCGGGCACCGATCCTCCTCGTGCTCGGGGAGCACACCGCTGTCCCGCGCGCGATGCGCGATCGGGTGGAAGCGGGTGCGGCCCCGGTCCGTATCGAGACCATCGCTGGCGGCACCCACTTCACGGCCCTCGAGTCACCCGCCGCCGTGGGCCGCGCGCTGGCGCGCTTCGCGCTCTCCCTGGAGAGGGCGCCGTGAATCCGCGCCCCGTCGTGCTGCACGCGGACATGGACGCCTTCTACGCGTCGGTCGAGCAGCGCGACCGGCCCGAGCTGCGGGGCCGGCCCGTGGTGGTCGGGGGGACGAGCGACCGCGGCGTCGTGTCGGCCGCGAGCTACGAGGCGCGCGCCTATGGCGTGCGCTCGGCGATGCCCAGCGTCGAGGCGCGCCGCCTCTGTCCGGACGCCGTCTTCCTGCGCGGCGACATGGCCCGCTACAGCCGCGAGTCGAAGCGCATCTTCGCGATCTTTGGCGACTTCACTCCCGTGGTGGAGGCGATCTCGATCGACGAGGCCTTCCTCGACCTGACCGGCAGCGAGCGCCTGCTCGGGCCCGCCCGGGAGGTGGGCGAGCGGCTCCGCGCACGCGTTCGCCACGAGACGGGGCTCCCGATGTCGGTGGGCATCGCGCCCGTGAAGATGGTGGCAAAGATCGCCAGTGCCGCGGCCAAGCCCGACGGCCTGCTGGAGGTGCCCGAGGACGGGATCCGCGAGTTCCTCGATCCCCTCCCGCTGCGCGCGATCTGGGGCGTGGGTCCGGTGGCGGAGCAGCGGCTCCGGCGCGCCGGCTTCGCCACCGTGGGCGACCTGGCCCGCGCGGGCGCGGCGAAGCTCGAGCCGGTGCTCGGAGACTGGGGCCAGCACTTCGCGGCACTGGCTCGCGGCCGCGATCTCCGCGACATCGAGGCCTATCGCGAGGCGGTTTCCTACAGCGAGGAGAACACCTTCGCCCGGGACGTCTGGGATCGCGGCGTGCTCGACGCGACGATCCTCGCCCACGCCGAATCGGTGGCTCGCCGGCTGCGGCGCGACGGTCTGATGGCCCGAACCGTGGTGCTGAAGCTGCGGCTGGGCCGCCGCCGCAGGGCGGGACCCCGGGGCTATCCCCTGATCACGCGCCGCACGACCCTGCGCGAGCCCACCGATGACGGCGACGTGATGACCCGGGAGGCGCGCGGTCTGCTGACCCGCGCAGCGATCGAGGAGCCGGTTCGTCTCCTGGGGGTGGGCGTCACCAACCTCCAGCCCGAAGGCCACGCGCAGCTCGCCCTGTTCGGAGCATCCGCCCACGGCGAGCACCGGCGCCGGCTCAACCGCGCGCTCGATGAGATCACCGACCGGTTCGGAACGCGCGCCGTGGTTCGGGGCACGGAGGAAGCGGTGGAGCGGGCCGGGCTCTCCCAGCAGATCAAGCGCGGCGAGAGGACCGACGAGACCGGGCCGAATCGCTGACAGTGGAGTCCTTCGTCCAGCGGTAGATGCGCATGGGCGGCACGTTCAGCACCTCGGTCTGCACCCGCGGCTGACCGAAGACCTGGCGGCCCAGAGACTCCACGCGATCCCGGAACTGGTAGGCCACGAAGCGCCCGCGCGGCGCGAGGCTCGCGTGGGCGGAGCCCAGGATGGCCAGCCCCTCGCGCCGCTTCATCGTCGAGAACGGGATGCCCGACACGATCGCGTCGGCCCGGCCGAGCCCGTGCTCCGCCAGCGCCGCGGGGATGTCGGCGGCGCTCCCCTCGTGCACGATGAGCCGCCGGTCGCGGATCGTCCCGCGCAGCAGCCGAACGAAACGGGGGTTGATTTCGATGGCGAGGAGCACGGCGTTCGGCGGCAGGCCCCGCAGCAGCGCCCGGGTGGTGCCGCCCGTGCCGGGGCCGAGCTCGACCACCACGCGCGCCTGGGCGAGCTGGGCGCTTCGCACCACGCGCTTCTCGAGGAACCGGGAGCTCGGGATTACCGAGCCCACCTGCTTGGGACGGTCCAGGAAGCCGCGCAGGAAGTCGAGGTGGTAGTCCTGTCGTCCCCGCCCTCGGGAGCGGGAGTGGCGCTTGACTGCGTTCATCGATGTCCTTCCAGTGAGGCTTGGCAGCGCGGGAACATACACAGTGGTGCGGCGCGCGCCAGCCTCCTTCCTCAATCTCCGGAGACCCTGACACCGCGGTCGCGCTCGGAGTTCCGCGGCCTGGCGTGATACCCTGGGCGGACAGTCCACGGGCAAGGAGACCCTCGACATGCTCATCGTTGCCGCAGAGGTCGTCGTCGAAGAGGGTGCACTGAACGGAGTGCAGGAAGCGCTGGGCACCATGGAGGAGGAGACTCGCAAGGAGGCGGGCTGTCTGACGTATGCCTTCTCCGTCGACGTCAACGACCCCACCATGGTCCGCATCTTCGAGCGCTGGGAGTCGATGGACGCGCTTGCTGCCCACTTCAAGACGCCTCACATGGCGGCCTTCGGCTCGGCGCTGAGCGTGATCCAGCCGAAGTCCATGGACATCACGGTGTACGAGGTCGAAAAGGAGGTGCCGCTGCCGCGGTAGCCCGGGGGAGAACATGACGGCGTTGATGACTCGCTTCAGAAACGAGATCTATGCGCTGCTGCGCATCGCGGCGGGGCTCCTGTTCCTGTGGCATGGGAGCTCGAAGCTCTTGGGGTTTCCCCAGGCAGCGCCTCTGGAGGCGCCCGCGTTCGTCATCTACGTCGGGGGCCTGATCGAGCTCGTGGGCGGAACCCTCGTCGCGCTGGGCCTGTTCACGCGCTGGGCCGCCTTCCTGTGCTCGGGCATGATGGCCGCCGCATACTGGATGGCCCACGGCCTGAACCACCTCTTTCCGCTCGTGAACGGAGGCGAGCTGGCAGCGCTCTACTGCTTCGTCTTCCTGTACATCTCGGCCGCGGGCGCCGGGAAGTGGAGCGCCGATGCGGTACGCGCGGAGGCGACGGGCTAGAGACGTGCTCCCCTCGGCCCAGGTCGAGTCGGACTGTCGTATCATGGGCAGTGTGATGGGTGCCGAGGGTCCGCCTCATTCTCTCGACGACGTCGCACTGCGCGATCTGTGCGAGGGCGACCTTCCGGCGGTAGTTCCCATGTACCGGCGCGCGTTTCGCGGGGGCGTGGACGACGCGCTGGGTGATCGCTACGTGCGCGCGCTCCTGCGCTGGTTCGCGCAGGATGTCGGGACCGTCGCGCGGGTGGCCACCATGGAGGGGACCCCAATCGCGTTCACGCTCGGCGCGCCGTACGGCTACCGCAGAAGCCTTCTCCGCAGCGTGCTGCCGGCGATGGCCTGGTGCCTGCTGACGCGGCCATGGCTGCTGCTCTGCCCGCGCCTGCTCGCGGGCGGGGGCGACGCGGACGGCCAGTCGCCGGAGCCGGGCTCGGTCTTCCACTTCAAGGTCCTGGAGGTCGAGCCCGCCTGGCGGCGCGGCGGTCTCGCCCGCATCGTCTCGGATGACTTCGTGAGCCATGTCTTCCGCGCCGGCTACCGGCGCATCACCGCCACCACCCTCGAGGACAATACGGCCGTCTTGAAGCTGATGGAGCGGGTAGGCTACCGCCCGATCGACGGCGGCCGACCGTCGCCGGACGGGCGCCGCGTCCTCGCGCTCGACCGCAAGCCCCGGGCGTCACTGCAGGTGGAGCGGAGGCCCTCCGGCCCGGCGAGAGCGGAGAAGCGGGGTGAGCCGGACCGTTGAGCGCCAGCGGTTCGGAGGTGATCGGCCGGCGCCGCACCCTGCGCCTGGTCGTCCGGATCGGGATCTCGGGGGTCCTCCTGTTCCTGTTGTACCGCGAGGTGCCCTTCGCGGCGGTCGCCGAGACGCTCGCTCGCGCCGACCGCCCCCGAGTGCTGGCGGCAGCCGGGCTCCTGCTGGCCGCGCACGTGGTGATGGCCTGGCGCCTGCGCGTCCTGACCGACTGGCAGGGCCTGCGGCTCGGCACCGGGCGCCTGCTCGAGATCGACCTGGTCACCGCGTTCTACCGCCTGTTCGTGCCGGGCGGCACCGTGGCGTCGATCGCGGTCCGCTTCCACAAGCTCCACCAGGCGGAGCGCAAC
The DNA here is from genome assembly GCA_027295775.1 of Pseudomonadota bacterium. Classification (GTDB taxonomy): domain Bacteria; phylum Myxococcota_A; class UBA9160; order UBA9160; family UBA4427; genus JAPUKG01. The sequence goes on along the minus strand of JAPUKG010000402.1, from coordinate 654 downwards.
TGGAGCGCCGCGCTGTCGGCAATCCTGTTCGAGCGCGTGCTCGCTACTCTCGCCGCGGCCAGCGTCGGCACCGTGTGCTTCTTCGCCGACCGGCCTCCACTCCCGGCGACCCTCGGTACGATCCTGGTGGGCTCGGTGGCGGTCGTCGCTGCGCTCGCCGCCGCGCTCCTGCATCCCGCCAGCGCCCGGGCCGCGAGCTGGCTCGCCGCGCGTCTGCGGGTGGACGCGCTGACGGAGCGCGTCGAGCGTGCCACCGGGGCGGTCGCCGCCTTTCGCAGCCTGCCGCGCGGGCGGGTCCTGCTGCTGGCGGGCTTCGCGATCGGGCCCCACCTGATCGGCACCGCCGTCTACTGGCTGCTGGGCTCCGCGCTCGAGGTCCCCGTCGGCGCGGCAGCCTTCGGCTGGATCCGCGCCACTGCCCTGCTCGCCTCCATGTTGCCGCTCTCGCTGGCCGGGCTCGGCATCCGGGACGTGACCCTGGTCGTCCTCCTGGGCTTCTACGGCGTGGCGGACGACGTGTCGCTGTCGCTCGCGCTCCTGGTCTTCGCCGTGACCGTACTGCTGCCGTCCGCCGTGGGTGCGGGGCTGGAGGCACGCCTCGTCTGGCGCCGGCGCGGCTCTCCGGGCCCTTGAAACGCATTCTGTATGATGAGA
>JAPUKG010000401.1 GCA_027295775.1 Pseudomonadota bacterium | reverse complement strand
CCCCCACAGATGTTGCAATCGGCGCCGACCCGCGCGCCCTTCATCACGTGGGCGAAGCCCCAGACGCGCGTCCTCGCGCCGACGTCGTCGCTCTCGCAGAGACCTTTCTCGTGGACGAAGACGGTCGGGTCCCGCGGCATGTCTGGAGTCTCGCCTATCCGAGGGCGGCGCGCAGAACCTCCACCACCCGCTCCTGCTGCGGCTCGGTGAGGCCCGGATGGAGCGGGAGCGACAGGATCTCGCCGGCGGCCTTCTCGGTCTCCGGGAAGCTCCCCGGCCCGCAACCCAGCTGGGCGAACGCGCCCTGGAGATGGACCGGAACCGGGTAGTGGATGCCCGCCCCGATTCCCGCCCCGTTGAGCTCCGCCAGGACGCGGTCGCGCTCGGGAACGCGGATGACGTAGAGGTGCCAGACGTGCTCGTTGCCCGGCAGGGTCCCGGGCAGCGAGACGCGATCGATGCTCTTGAGCATCTCCTCGTAGCGGTCGGCTGCACGGCGGCGGGCCGCGTTCCAGTCCGCCAGGTGCCGGAGCTTCACCAAGAGCACCGCCGCCTGGATCGTGTCGAGGCGGGAGTTGAAGCCCACGTCCGGGTGGTGGTACTTCTGCTCGCTGCCCCAGTTGCGCAGACGCCGGACCCGGTCTGCCACGTCGGCATCCCGACTGAGGACCGCGCCCGCGTCGCCGTAGGCGCCCAGGTTCTTCCCGGGGTAGAAGCTCACGCCCGCCGCAACGCCCACGCTTCCCGCGCCGGCGCCGTTCCGGCGAGCGCCCTGGGCCTGAGCCGCGTCCTCCAGCAGCAGTACGCCCGCCCTCTCGGCGATGGGGGCGAGCCGCTCCATCGGAGCCATCTGACCGTACAGGTGGACGGGCAGGATCGCCCGGGTGCGCGGCCCGACGCGGCTCTCCACTTCTTCCGGGTCGATCAGATAATGGATCGGATCCGCGTCCACCAGGACCGGCGTCGCGCCCACGCGCGCCACCGCCAGGGCCGTGGCGATGAACGTGTTGGCCGGCAGGATCACCTCGTCTCCCTCGCCGACGCCCACGGCTCGCAGCACCAGCTCGAGGGCATCCGTGCCGTTGCCCACGCCCACGCAGTGCGCAACGCCCTGGAACTCGGCAAAGGCGGCTTCGAACTCGGCCACCGGCGGACCCAGGACGAAGGCCGTGCTGGAGATCACCGACTCCAGCGCCGGCGCGAGCTCATCGGCAATCTGCTCATGCTGCCACTTCAGGTCGACCAACGGAACCTGCATCAGCGCTAAACCTTTTCCTCGCGCCCGCGGTTCTGGACCGACCGCGAGATCGCCTCCAGTACGCGGACGACGGATGTTCCCTCGCGCCCACCGGTCAGCGGCGGCTTACCCGACTCGATGGCATCGATGAAGTGGTTGCACTCGCTCCGCAGCGGCTCCCCGGCGGAGACCTTGGGAATCACGATGTCGCCGTCGCGCACGCTCATGCGGAAGGAGGCAAAGGAGTCGACGACCTGGGTCCGATCGCCGGCGACCTGCTTGTCGTAGATCCGCAGCGGCTCGGTGATGCTCATGTCGTCGAAGGTGAGCATGCGCTGGTCGCCCACGACGGTGATGTCCCGGTTCTTGCGCGGGTTGAGCCATGAGACGTGCAGGTTGACCAGCACCTCGTTCGGGTAGCGCAGGGTGGCGAAGACCGCGTCCTCGACCCCGCTGTTGATCCACGAGCCGCCCACCGCGGCGGCGGTCACCGGCTCACCGTCGAGCCAGTAGTTGGCGAGCGAGATGTCGTGGGAGGCCAGGTCCCAGGCCGAGTTCACGTCGACGCGGATCGGGCCGAGGTTGGTCCGCACCATCGAGATGTAGTAGATGCGGCCGAGGTCGCCGTCGGTCAGGTATTGCTTCACCCGCTGGGCGGCCTGGTTGTACACGAAGACGTGCCCGACCATGAGCGTCAGCTTCTTGCTCTCGGCCAGCTCGCAGAGCTCGGTCGCCGTCTTCACGGAGTCGGTGATGGGCTTCTCCACCAGTACGTGCTTGCCCGCGTCGAGGGCCGCCTTCACCACCTCGTAGTGTGTTCCGGTCGGCGTGGCCACCACCACCGCGTCGATGTCCGGGCTGGCGAGTACGGCGGCCACGTCCCGGCTCGCGTCGAGCTCGGGGAATCGCTGGCGCACGAGCTCCAGTCGCTTCGCGTCGCGGTCGACGACGACCGCCACCTCGCTCTGCTGGTGGTTGTGGAAGTTGCTGACGAGGTTCGGCCCCTAGTAGCCCACCCCGATCACGGCCACGCGGATCATCCGGTCCTCGCTGTATCGATCCCGAGTCGGATCATGATTTCCTCACTGCTTGATGCCGAGTCCGAGAAGCACCAGCGGCCGCAGGATCGACCACCACCCGGTGATGGGCTTCATCTTGGTCTGACCGAGCTTCCTGGGCGGGTAGATCTTCGTGACCGGGACCTCCGCCGTGCGATATCCCAGGCGGATGGTCTTGATGTACAGGTAGGGCTCGAGCTCGTACTCGTCGAGCCAGCGCTGGTCGAGGTCGAGCCGGGGGTCCTCGAGCACCCGGCGGTGCACTGCCCGGAACCCGTTCGTGGATTCGGTCACGCGACGTCGCGCGACCAGCGAGAAGAGAAGCGGGTGGATCCGGGTGGCCAGGCGCCGGTACGACGGCATTTCGCCGAAGTTGGCTCCGGCCTTGAGGAAGCGGGATCCCTGCACGAAGTCAGCCCGCTCGTCGGCGATGGGGTCGAGCAGCACCGGGATCTCCTCGGGCGAGTCCTTGTTGTTGCCGGCCATGACCACCGCCACGTCGAAGCCGCCCTTCACGGCCTCGGCGTAGCCCGCCCGGAGCGCGGCTCCCACCCCGACGCACGCGCCCATGGGCAACACCCGGGCGCCGAGCTCACGAGCGACCTGGGGGGAGCGGTCGGTGCAGCCGTCGTCGATGACGAGCAGCTCGTCCACCAGCGGCCGTGGCGTGCGCCGCACCACTTCGCCGATCTTCTGCTCCTCGTTGTAGACAGGAGCGATCGCGATGATGGAGAGTCCCCGGTACATCCGGTCCTGTTCTCTGGCAGCCCGGATTCCCCGCGGGGCATCCGCTGTCTCCGGGGCCGAACGTCGGATTAAACCACAGGCGGGCGCTCTGGCTACACGGAAAGCCCACTATTGTGGCGAAAAGGACCCGAATCGTCCCCTCAGGCGCCGCCGCCGAACGTCCGATCACCGCCTCGTAGGGTCCGGTCACCAGCTCGTGGCTGGACGTGGGGATCGTGTGCGCGACCCTCGTTGTGAGCCAGAAAACCCCGTTCTGCAGGGGAGACCGTGACCAAGCTGATCGTGATCTTCGTGGGAGGTCTCGGCGCACTGGCGCTGATGCTGCTCCACCCGGTGGGCCCGGTCATGGCCCTGTTCGCGATCAGCCCCTTCGACGCCATCCCCTGGTACTACTTCCGGCACTGGGGCAACGCGATCACCTACGTCCCGGTTCTCTTCTTCCTGATCGCGGTTCCACTGGCGCGCTGGCCCGAGGTCTTCGTGGGCTCGCGCATCCAGATGGCGGCGGCCGCCCTGCTCGTCGCCCTGCTCGTCTCGCACGTGATGGCGGTGACCTTCCTCGGCTACGGCGTCTTCGAGGCCTACGCTCGCAAGGCGACCCAGTTCGTTCTGCTCGGGCTCATCGCCTACTCGTTCCGGGATCCGAGGCACACGCTCCTGCTCGTGCGCGTGTTCTGCGCGAGCATGGCGCTGTATCTCGTGCTGTCGATGTCCGACTTCTACCTGGGCAACCAGATCCTTCCTATCTCGGTGAAGCACGAATGGGGCGCGGAGGGCGCACTGGGGGTCGAATACGAGCGCTACCTCGGAGGAAAGCTGCGCTTCCGGGGAGCGGGAATCCCGGTCAACCGGACAGCGGCCTGGCAGATCGTTCCGATCTGCATGGGCATCGGCTGGTTCATGCTGGCCCGGCGCCTGCTCGACAAGGGCGCAGCCGCCGTGAGCGTGGTCGTCATGGTGATGACCGTCTTTGCCACCGCCTCCCGCTCCGCTCTGCTCGGCATCGTGGTCGGTGCGGTCGTGATCATGACATTGGCCTTCCGCTTCCGTCCGGCGCAGGCGGTGCTGGCAGTCCTCGCCCTCGGGATCATCGGCGGGACGGTCTACTTCGGCGTCACGACCCTCGGCGCGGAGAAGGTATTCGGGGCCCGGCTGGACGAGAAGTCGCTGCCAAGGGCGATCCAGGGCCGCATCAACCGCACCCTCGTCGGCTTCGAGGTCTGGGCCACGAGCCCGATCTGGGGAACCGGAGCGGGCACGTTCAAACGGGAGTCGGACAAGCTGCTCACCGCGCGACACGACACCGGAGGCCGCGGCGCCCACAACTCCTACACGGAGGTGCTGGCCGAGACGGGCCTCATCGGTTTCCTACCATTCATGATCCTGCTCGGTCTCGTGGCCCGGCAGTTCCTGATCTCGGTGAAACGCGACTACCCAGAGGTCGACTTCTGGCGGCCATATTTCTTCGCCGGCTTCCTGGGCCACGCCAGCGCGATCATCTTCAACGTCTACACGTGGGAGCGCACCTTCTGGATCGCGATGGCGTACTCGATCGTCCTCGAGCGCTATCAGCACGCGGCCGCTCGAAAGGCGCGGGCTGCCCGCATCGCGGAGGGCCAGGCTGCCGGGGCCGAAGGCGACGGCGGCATGAGCCCGGAGATCGCGGCCTTCACCCGCACGAGCTGAAGGGCTTCTCCACTCCTTCTTCCGCAAAGTTGGTCTGCGACGGTTGAGAGGCGCTACTCTGCCTCGCCGGGGGGCGGAGCCAGCGGAGCGATAGCCGCTTGAAGATCCACGTCCTGGGTTCGAGTGCGGGCGGCGGCCTGCCCCAGTGGAACTGCGGAGGTGTCTACTCCGTCCGCGCGCGGGCGGGCGACCCGGATGTTCCGCCCCGGAGCCAGCCCTCCATCGCCATCTCGGCGGACGGCGACGGCTGGTCGGTGGTGAACGCGAGCCCCGACATCCGCGACCAGTTCGCGCGCTTCCCGGGCATGCATCCGCGGCCGGGAACCCGGGACATCCCCCTCGACACGGTGGTCGTGACCAATGCGGACCTGGATCACAGCATGGGCCTGCTGGTGCTGCGGGAGTCCCTGCCGTATCGGATCGTGTCCACGCCGTGGATCCGCGACACCATCCTGGGCAATAACGCCGCCTGGCGGCTGCTCGAGCCAGCCTGGGGCGTGGTCGTGCTGGACGAGGCGTTCCCGCTGGACCGCGCGGGGCACCTGGAGGCGAAGCTGTTTCCGGTCCCCGGCAAGGTACCCAGCTACCTCTCGGATCTGGCGGCCAACCACGCCGAGACCACCACGGGCCTGCGCGTGACCGACACGCGCACCGGCCGCCGGCTGGTCTTCACCCCGGGTCTCCAGGCGTACGACGAGGGAACCCTGGCGGAGCTGGCCGCCGCGGACTGCCGCTTTGTCGACGGCACGTTCTTCACCGGGGAGGAGCTGCTCGCCATGCGTCCGGGGGCGCCCGACGCGCGCACCATGGGACACCTGCCCATCAGCGGGGTCGACGGCAGCCTGGAGATCCTGTCCGCGCTGCCGGGCCGCAGCATCTACATCCACATGAACAACACGAATCCGGTGGTCGACGCGGCGTCGCCGGAGAGCGCCCGGGTGCGCGAGCGCGGCGTCGAGATCGCGTGGGACGGCATGGAGCTCGAGGTGTGAGTGAGGGACTCGAGACCACCCGGGGCTTCGAGGCCGCGCTGCGGCGGATCGGCGAGGAGCGCTACCACCACCGCCATCCCTTCAACCTGCGCATGCACGCGGGCGAGCTCACGCGCCAGGAGATCCGGACCTGGGTGCGCAACCGCTACTACTACCAGACGCGCATCCCCATCAAGGACGGCATGATCCTGGCGAAGTCGGCCAGCGCCGACTTCCGCCGCGACTGGATCGAGCGCATCCACGACCACGACGGACAGAAGCCCGGCGAGGGCGGCCTCGAGCTGTGGCTGCAGCTGGCTGTGGCAGTTGGGCTCGACCGCGCCGAGGTGGAAAGCCTGGCCCACGTGCTACCGGGCGTACGCCGGGCGTGCGACGCCTACGTCGAGTTCGTCGAGTCGCACGACCTGCTCGAGTCGGTGGCGGCCTCGCTCACGGAGCTCTTCGCCGGCGACATCATGGTGGTGCGCATCGCGGCCTTCGAGAAGCACTACCCCTGGGTCGCCGCCGAGGGCCTGCGCTACTTCCGGTCGCGCACCCACCAGGCTCCGCGCGACGCGGACTGGGGGCTGCGCTTCGTGCTCGAGAACGCAGACACGATTCCCGACCGGCAGCGCTGCGTGGCCGCGCTCGAGCGAAAGTGCGAGATCCTATGGGGCCTCCTCGACGCCGTGGAGCGCGTCTGCACCCGACCCGAGGTGGTCACCCACGCTTCCGTGCGCTCCGACGAGCAAACCGGCAAGACCACGGTCGTCCTGCCCGAGCGGGTGCTGAACCTGGGCGGCAGCAGCGGCGAGATCCTGGCGCGCTGCGACGGCCGGAAGAGCGCCGAGGAGATCGCCGAGGCGCTCCAGGCCGCGCATCCGGAGGGTCGCAGCGTCGCCGACGACGTCCACGAGTTTCTCGACGAGATGGAACGCCTGGGCGCGATCCGCCGCCTGCCGGCCGTGGAATGAAGGCACCCCGCCCGTACAACCTGATCGCCGAGCTCACCTACCGCTGCCCGCTGCGCTGTCCCTACTGCTCGAATCCGCTCGACTGGAAGGCGGTGGGCGACGGGCTCGACGCCGAGGCCTGGGCACGCGTCTTCCGGGAGGCGGCGGCGCTGGGTGTGCTGCACGTGGGGCTCACTGGAGGCGAGCCGGGCGCCCGCCGCGACCTGGCGGAGATCGTGCGCGCTGCCTCGACCGCCGATCTCTACACCCTGCTCGTGACGGCGGGGACGCCGATCGGCGCCGAGGGCCTCGCGCCGCTGGTGGACGCCGGCCTGCGCAGCGTGCAGCTCTCGATCCAGGACGCCGTCGCCGAGGAGTCGGATCGCATCGCGGGAACGGCGTGCTTCGAGGGGAAGATCGAGTTCGCGCGGGCGGTGCGCGCCCTGGGCCTACCGCTCGTGCTCAACGTGGTGCTCCACCGGCACAACCTGGGGCGGGTGGCGGAGATCATCCGCCTGGCGCGCGAGCTCGACGCCGAGCGCCTGGAGCTGGCGAACACCCAGTACCACGGCTGGGCGCGGCTGAACCGGGCGGCGCTCCTTCCGACGGCGCAGCAGCTCGAAGACGCGGCGCAGGTGGTGCGCGAGGCCCGCCGGGCGGGACCGCGGCCCGAGATCCAGTTCGTGCTCCCCGACTACTTCGCCGACCGTCCGAAGCCGTGCATGGGGGGTTGGGGACAGCGCGCCCTGGTGGTAACGCCGGACGGATCCGTCCTGCCCTGTCACGAGGCGGGACGACTGCCGGGTCTCGAGTTCTGGAACGCGATGGACCGGCCCCTGGCCGCGTGCTGGGCCGAGGCCCCCGGCATGAACGCCTTCCGCGGCGAGGACTGGATGCCTCACCCCTGCCGGACCTGCCCGGAGCGGGCGCGCGACTTCGGCGGCTGCCGCTGCCAGGCGTACTTCCTGACGGGCGACGCGGCGCGGACGGATCCCGCCTGCGCGCTCGCACCCCAGCACGACCTCGTGGTCGCGGCGCGCTCGGAAGCCGAGGCCGAGCTCGTCTATCGCGGGCGCGCGCCCTAGCCGTGGGCCTCGCGGCCGCACTCCTGGGGATCGGGCTCGCTCTGGGTTGGACGGGCCATGCGTCGGCCGAGACGTTCTTCGACGCCCGCGTCGTGGCAGTCGTCGACGGCGACACGATCGAGGTGCTGGCCGGACGGGAGCGCAGAAAGATCCGGCTCGCGGGCATCGACACCCCCGAGCGCGGGCAGCCCTGGGCGGGGCAGGCAAAGGCCGCGCTGTCGGCGCGGGTCTTCGGACGGGACGTCCGCATCAACGAGGTGGCGGTCGACCGGTATGGACGAACCGTGGGCGAGGTCTACGCCGACGACGTCTGCGTCGGCTGCGAGCTGGTGCGCGAGGGGCACGCGTGGGTGTACCGCCAGTTCACCCAGGATCGGATCCTGCTCGACCTCGAGGCCGAGGCCCGAGCGGAGGGGCGCGGCCTCTGGGCGCTGCCCGAGAGCCAGCGCGTCCCGCCTTGGGAGTGGCGGCGCGCTCGCCGGGACAGTCGCCCCGCCGCATCGGCATCGGCATCGGCATCGGCGGGCACCGGCCGCGCACCGAGCACCGAATGCGGAGCGAAGAGCGTGTGTGCAGAGATGGCGAGCTGCACCGAGGCGCGCTTCCACCTGAGCGAGTGCGGCCTGAACAGCCTGGACGGCGACGGAGACGGGATGCCGTGCGACGACCTGTGCGGGGCCGGCCCGTGAGACGCCGCTACAGGGCGCCCAGGTAGACCACCCGGAGCGCGGCCATCAGCACCGGCCAGAACAGGTCGCCGATCAGGTACCAGGCGGCGAGCAGGCCGATCAGCGAGAACGCGGGCTTGTTGCGAAGGAACTGCTGGTAGCGCCGGGCCCGGTCCTCGTCGACCAGGAGGGCCACGGCACCGCTGCCGTCCAGCGGCGGCAACGGAATCAGGTTGAACACCAGAAGCAGCAGGTTCAGCGAGAACAGCACGCTGA
>JAPUKG010000400.1 GCA_027295775.1 Pseudomonadota bacterium | reverse complement strand
CGGGCGCATGACCGGCTACGGGCAGACCGGTCCCATGTCCCAGCGCGCGGGCCACGACATCAACTACATCGCCCTGTCCGGAACCCTGGCGGCCATCGGCCGCCAGGGCCAGCCGCCGACACCGCCCCTCAACCTGGTGGGCGACTTCGGCGGCGGCGGGATGCTGCTCGCCTTCGGCCTGCTGGCGGCGCTGGTCGAGCGGCAGACCTCGGGGCGGGGGCAGGTGGTCGACGCCGCCATGGTGGACGGCGCCGCGCTTCTGGCCGCGCCCATCAACGGCGCGCACCAGACCGGCTTCTGGACCGAGACGGGGACGAACCTGCTGGACAGCGGCGCGCACTTCTACGATGTTTACCAGACCGCCGACGGAAAGTACGTGTCGATCGGCGCCATCGAGCCGCACTTCTACGCGGAGCTGCTCCAGCGGCTCGGACTCGAGGCGGAGCCGCTTCCGGGGCAGATGGACCGGGAGAGCTGGCCCGAGATGAAGCGCCGCTTCGCAGAGATCTTCGTCGGGCGCACCCGGGCGGAGTGGTGCGAGGTGTTCGGAGAGTCCGACGCGTGCTTCGCGCCCGTGCTCGACTTCGACGAGGCGGCGGAGCACCCCCACAACCGCCTGCGCGAGACCTTCGTCCGCCTGGGACCCGTGCGCCACCCCGCGCCCGCCCCGCGCTTCGATCGCACCCCGCCCGCGATTGCCGGCCCGCCGCCGACTTCGGGCCAGCACACCGACACCGCCCTGGCGGACTGGGGGATCGAGGCGTCGGAGGTCGACGAGCTCCGCAAGGTGGGCGCGGTCGCCTAGTCTGGCGGGCGCCCGCTTCGTTCGGCTTCGCCTCACTGCGCGCCGGCCTGCGGCCGGCTTGCTAGCGCGGCGTGTACTTGCGGAGCTTGCGCTGGAGGCTCTGGCGGTGGAGGCCGAGGCGCCGCGCGGCGCGGCTGATGTTGCCGTCGCACTCCGCCAGCACGAACTCGATGTATTCTCGCTCGTGCCGCGCCAGGCTCTGGAACTCCTCGGGAACGGCGATCGGCTGGTCGTCGTCGTCCTCGAAGGCACGCTCGATGTCGTCGATGTCGACGGGCTTGGTCAGGTAGTTCGCGGCGCCCAGCTTCGTGGCCTGCACCGCCGTTGCGATGCTTCCGTAGCCCGTGAGCACGACGATCCGCGCCTCCGGGTCGCGCTCCTTGACCATCGCGATCGCGTCGAGGCCGCTGTCCTGCCGCAAGCGCAGGTCGATGACGGCGTAGTCGATGGACGGGCCGTCCAGGGTCGCGAGTTGGGCCAGGTTCTCGACGGTGGAGACCCGATAGCCCCGGTCGCGGAACTCCGCCGCGAGAGTCTCGGCGAAGCGCGCGTCGTCCTCGACGATGACCAGGTGCGGGTCGGCGTCGTTCATCGCACGGGCTCCGTTCCGGGGCTGACCGAGGGGAGCGAGATCCGTGCGATCGCGCCGCCGTCGCTGCGGTCCTCCACGTGGAGCTCGGCGCCCACCGCCTCGGCCAGGGTATGCACGAAGTAGAGCCCCAGGCCGACCCCGTCGGGCTTGGTGGTGACGAAGGGCTGGCCCAGGTGGCTTCGCACCACCGCGGGCCAGCCGCCCCCGCGATCGCAGACGGACACTTCAATGCGTCCGGGCCGGCTCGAGACGATCACATCGACGGGCTCGTCGGGACCGGCAGACTCCACCGCGTTGTCGATCAGGTTGATCAGCGCCTGGGAGAACGCCACCGCCGGGAGCAGGGCGCGCTTCGAGCTCGAGCCCTTCACCGAGAGGCGCAGCTTCACGTCCTGGCGATCCTGGGAGACGCCGGAGCAGACCTGCTCGGCCAGCTCGCCCACCTCCACGACCTCGAGGTCGAGTCCCTCGGGCCGGAGCGGCGCCCCGGCCATATGGCGCAGCACCTCGCCGCAGCGGTCGAGCGCCTCGGCCGCGGTGGCGAGATCCTTGTCGTCGGCGAGCTCTTCCCGGCGTCGCAGCCGGCTGAGCTTGAGCTGCGCTGTGTTCAGGGGCGTGGCGAACTCGTGGGACAGGCCCGCCGCCAGCGCGCCCACAGCGCGGAGGCGATCGATCCGCGTCTGTCGCTCTCGCGTGAGCGAGAACTGCTGGTGCAGCGCGTTCAGGGTGCGCGACAGCCAGGCGGTGAGGATCCAGAAGACCAGCGCCACCAGGAGCTGGGCCGGGAACAGGGTGGTCGCGGGCACGCGCGCGCCCTCGAGTCCCGGCGGAATGTGGGAGAACATCTGCAGCCCCAGCAGGCAGCCGATCAAGAGCGCGAAGAAGAACAGGCTCTGCTGTCCCTCCAGCAGGAGTGCACCGATTCCCGCGTGGACGAACAGAATGGGCACCAGCGGATTCCAGGCGCCGCCCGTGAAGGCCAGCAGGAAGGAGAGCGCGCCGATGTCGGCGCCCAGCTGGAGCAGCAGGCCGTAGCCCTGGTGGCCCCTTCCAGTCCGCCGCAGCGTCCCCCAGGTGACCACGTTGACCACGGCGAGCACCGCGATCACCCCCAGGAAGGCGGGCACCATGCGCGGCTCGAGCAGGCCGAACTCGAGGGCGGGAAGGATGGAGAGGAGCTGCGCCGACAGGGCGAGCCAGCGCAGCCGCACCACCCACACGAGCTTGGCGCTGCTCTGCTCCGGATCCGCCGTGATCGGAGGCGCGAAGAAGGAGAGGACGGTTTCCCGCACCCGACAAGCGTGCGACACGGAGAAGCGCTCCGCAACGCCGCGTCCAGGAGCTGGAGATCTGGGAAGACTAGAAGTGAAGCGGCAGGGCGCTGGGGCCGCGCACCAGGAACGAGCCGTGGCGAGAAACGTCGCCCGCGAGACGCAGGTTGGGGAGCCGCTCGAGGATGTTCTCGAGGACGACCTTTGCCTCCAGCCGCGCCAGCGCGGTGCCCAGGCAGAAGTGGTTGCCGAGCCCGAAGGCCAGGTGGCCCTGGGCGTTTCGATGTACGTCGAAGCGATCGGGCTCCTCGAAGCGCGCCTCGTCCCGGTTGGCCGAGGCGATGATGGGCATGACGAAGGAGCCCTGGGGCAGCTCGAAGTCGC
>JAPUKG010000040.1 GCA_027295775.1 Pseudomonadota bacterium | reverse complement strand
CCCCCATGGGCTTGCTCGATGGAAGAGTAGTGGTCGTCACCGGTGCGGGTGGCGGGATCGGCAGGGAGCACGCCCTCGCCATGGCCAAGGAGGGCGCCAGCCTGGTCGTGAACGACCTGGGCGGGGCCCGGGACGGTAGCGGCTCTGGCCGCTCGATGGCCGACCAGGTGGCGGAGGAGATCCGCGCCGCTGGCGGCGAGGCCACCGCCAACTACGACGACGTCTCCACCGTGGAGGGCGGCGAGGCCGTCCTCAAGAGCGCACTCGACGCCTTCGAGCGGGTCGACGTGGTGGTGAACAACGCCGGCATCCTGCGCGACAAATCGCTCGGCAACATGACCGAGGACATCTGGGACATCGTGGTCAAGGTGCACCTGCGGGGCACCTACTGCGTGACGCGGCCGATCTTCAATCACATGAAACAGAGCGGAAACGGCGGCGTGATCATCAACACGTCGTCCACGTCGGGCCTGAACGGCAACTTCGGCCAGTGTAACTACGGGGCGGCCAAGGCCGGCATCGCGGGCTTCACCCGCTGCCTGGCGCTCGAGGGCAAGAAGTACGGCATCCGCGCCTTCATATTGGCGCCCGTGGCGCTGACGCGCCTCACCGAGGACCTGCCGGGCTTCGACGACGAGAAGCTGAAGGCGCGCATGAAACCGGGTCTGGTCTCGCCCCTGGTGACCTACCTGGCGAGCGATCTGTCCAAGGAGATCACGGGCAACACCTTCTACGTGGGTGCCGGCCGCGTGGCGGAGATGAAGGTGGTGACCACCAAGGGTGTCACCAAGACCGAGGACGGGGGCCTGTGGACGCCCCAGGAGATCGCCGACCAGATGAAGCCGGGCGAGATCCTGCTCCCGGAGTAGCCCCGGCGGGCGCCCGCTGCATTGCCGGTCCTGAGGGCCACCGGTAACCTGCCGGAATGCAGGGAGAGGGACCGCCGCCCGCTGCTGCGGAGGAGACCGCCCCCGGCGCGGGCGCGAGAGACGTCGAGGGGATTCCGTCGGACCCCCTCTCGGCAATGTCGCCGCGCTTCAACCTGTTCTTCCGCTGGTTTGCGAAGCGCTTCTTCGATCACTTCCAGCTCGACGAGACCACCGTCACGCGCCTGCGCGACCTGGAGCAGCGCGGGTCGGTGGTCTACGTCATGCGCTACTCGAGCCGGCTCGACTACTTCCTGTTCAACTGGCTGTTCCAGCGCACCGGACTTCGGCTGAGCTGCTTTGCCAACGGGCTGCGCTTCTATTACTACCGGCCGGTCTTCGAGGCGCTTCAACTGGCGCTGCGCCGGCCCCGCGGACGGCCGCGCGAGATCCAACACAGCGAGGACCGGGAGTTCGCCCGCGCCATCGCGCGCGCCGGCGGCTCCTTCTTCCTGTTCCTGCGCACGGCCCGGCTGCGGAGCTTCCTGCGCGGGCGTCGCAGCAAGCGCCGCCAGGACGAGCTCGACCTGCTGGAGGAGGTGGTGCGGGCCACCTGGGACGTAGAACGCCCGGTCTACCTGGTCCCGCTCTCGGTCTTCTGGCGCAAGGGCCCGCGCACCGAGAGCCGCTTCCTCAATCTCTCCTACGGCGCGGTCACCCGACCCTCGGACCTGGCCAAGGTGACATCCTTCCTGACCACCTACCGGGATCTCTCCGTGAAGAGCGGCGACCCCATCGACCTCCAGTCGTTCATCGCCGATCACCGCGATGAGGGCCAGGCCCGCGTCGCTCGCAAGGTGCGCCGCTCCATCCTCACGTACCTCTACCGGGAGGAGAAGGTCGTAGAGGGGCCGAGCCTGCGCGCCCCGCACCGCGTGTGCGAGGAGGTGCTGGCCGATCCGCGCGTACAGGCGGCGGTGGAGGAGCGCGCCAAGGGGCGGCGCGGCTCGCCCGAACGCGCGCGGGCCGAGGCCGAGAAGCTCTTCAGGGAGATCGCGGCCAACATGAACTCCACCCTGCTGTGGGTGCTGTCCACGGCCGTGGGGCTGATCTTCAAGCGGATGTTCGCGGGTATCGAGGTGAGCGGCCTCGAGAAGGTGGCCGACTATGCCAAGCGGCACCCGCTCGTGCTGGTACCCAGCCACCGCTCCTACTTCGACTTCCTGCTCGTGTCCTGGCTCTTCTACGAGAACTTCCTGGTGCCGCCGCACATCCTGGCCCGGGAGAACATGGGCTTCGGTCCGTTCGGCTTCCTGTTCCGCCGCGCCGGTGCCTTCTTCATGCGTCGGTCCCTGGACGACCCGCTCTACAAGGAGGTGTTCCGGTCCTACGTGGCGTACATGGTCCGGGAGGGGCTCACCCAGGAGTTCTTCATCGAGGGAACGCGCTCGCGCACGGGCAAGGTGATGGCGCCGCGGCTGGGCATGCTCTCGTGGGACGTCGAGGCGTTCCTGGCCAGCAGTCGGCGCGACCTGTTCCTGGTGCCGATCTCGATCACCTACGAGCGGCTGGTGGAGGAGAGCACGATGGTCGAAGAGCTCCAGGGGGCTCAGAAGACCGTGGAGAGCACGCTCGCCCTGGTGCGCGCGCGCAAGTACCTGCAGCGCCGCTTCGGGAGTGTGGACATGTGCTTCGGCGAGCCGATCTCCCTCGCCCAGGCCCTGGGCGACCGGCGCGAGCGCTTCGCCACGGACGAGAGCGAAGAGACCGTGGCCGAGAAGCGCCAGTTCGTCGAGTCCCTGGGTCACCGCATCGTCGAGCGCATCAACTGGGGCGCGGTGGCGAACGCCACCTCGGTGGCGGCGTGCGTGCTGCTGGGCTCCCCCCATCGCGGACTCCTGAGGGAGGAGCTGGTGCGGCGCATGCAGGAGGTGGTGGACATCCTGCGGCTCGAGGACGCCCGCCTGACCACGGCCCTGCTCGCCGACCGCGGCGACTTCCGCGAGTCCATCGCCTTTCTGCTGCGCAGCGATCTCCTCCACTCGACCACCGACTCCCGGGGCGAGATCCTGTACTTCGACGAGTCCAAGCGGCGGGCCCTCGACATCTACCGCAACAGCATCTGCCAGTTCCTGGCCACGCCGAGCTTCCTGGCTCGGCGCGTGCTCTGCGGCGGCGGCGCCACCCACAAGGAGTTCCGAGAGGACCTGGCCGCATGGCAGGAGCTCCTGTACCAGGAGTACTTCGCGCCCCGGGGCGAGCTCCTGGCCGCCCACCGCGAGGGATTCCTCGACCACTTCGAGGCTCGGGGCTGGGTGGAGTCGCGCGGCGACGCCTTGATCCCCACGGCGGAGGGCGAGCCCATCCTGCGCTTCCTGGCCGAGCAGACCCGCGGCGTCATCGAGGCCTATCACGCCGCGTTTCTTGTCGCCGTGGAGCTGGATTCGGTCAATCGCAAGGAGTTCTTCAAGCGCGCCGCCGCGCAGTTCGAGAACGCCGAGCTGCTGGGCGAGGCCCAGCGCCGCGAGTCGGCCAACGACAGCACCTTCCAGAACGCGCTGGACCTGCTGGTGCGGCGCGGAATCCTCGAGGCGCGCAAGACCGAGATCGGCAAGGGGACCAAGCGGGGTGTGCGGGAAGAGGTGGTGTACGCCCGCGGGGAGCACGCCGCGGCCCTGGGCGAGCTTACGCGGCGTCTGGCGGCGGCCCTCACCTGACGGTAGCGGCGTCTGGCGGCCGCTCCCGCCTGCCGGTAGCCTCCGCGCCCCATGGACCCGAAGAGCGTTCTCGACTTCGAGAAGGGCGGGGGAACCATCACCGCCATCGCCCAGGACGATCGCACGAACGAGGTGCTGATGGTCGCCCACATGAATGAGGCCGCCTTCGAGAAGACCCTGGAGACCGGCCAGGTCGTGTACTGGAGCCGCTCTCGCAACCGCCTGTGGCACAAGGGCGAGGAGAGCGGGAACGTCCAGAGGGTCGTGTCCGTGCTGGCGGACTGCGATGGCGACGCGGTGCTGCTGCGGGTCGAGCAGGTGGGCGGGGCCGCCTGTCACACCGGCAAGCGGAGCTGCTTCTTCCGCAAGCTCGAGGACGGGAAGGTGGTGGACGTGGGTGTCCAGATCTTCGATCCCGAGCAGGTGTACGGCAAGAAATGAGCGAGCCGCGCAAGCTGCGCCTGGGGCTTCCGAAGGGGAGCCTGCAAGAGGACACCCAGAAGCTGTTCGCGCTGGCGGGGTACCAGGTTCGCATGTCCGGGCGCACCTACTCCCCCGACATCGACGACCCCGAGATCGAGTGCATCCTGATCCGCGCCCAGGAGATGGCGCGCTACGTCGAGCAGGGTGTGATCGACTGCGGCATCACGGGCATCGACTGGGTCCTGGAGACGGGTGCGGACGTGGTGGAGCTGGCGGACCTCGAGGCGCCCTGGCCCGCCTATTGCCGGGTCCGCTGGGTGCTGGCGGTGAAGCAGGGGTCGCCCTTCCGCTCCGTCGCCGATCTCGAGGGCAAGCGGATCGCTGCCGAGGCGGTGGGCCTCGCCACGAGCTTCTTCGAGCGCCAGGGGGTGAAGGCGCAGGTGGAGTTCTCCTGGGGCGCCACCGAGGTGAAGCCGCCGATCCTCGCCGACGCGATCGTCGACGTGACGGTCACAGGCTCCGGGCTGCGCGAGAACCAGCTCGAGGTCCTCGAGGTCTTGCTCGAGAGCACGCCCCGCTTCATCGCCAATCGGGAGGCGAACCAGGACCCCTGGCGCCGGGAGAAGATGAGCCGGCTCCTGATGCTCCTGAAGGGCGCCATCGCCGCCGCCAGCCGCGTGGGCCTGGGCATGAACGTGCCGCGCGATCGCCTCGACAAGGTGCTCGAGCTGCTCCCGGCCCTCGACACGCCGACAGTGTCGCCCCTGGCCGACGAGCGCTGGGTCAGCGTGTTCACGATCGTCGAAGAGAAGCGAGTGCGCGACCTGATTCCCCAGCTCGCCGAGGTCGGCGCCCGCGGCATCATCGAGAACCCCCTCAACAAGATCATCAACTGACGGTGCCGTCGCCCGCGGTCGTGGCGTCCCGCCTTGCGCGGGGGATCGTCGTCTACGCCAAGATCGCCTGGTGGGGTCTGGTGGCGCCGCACACCGGGGGCGGCAAGTCGCTAGTCGTGCCCCAGGCCGTGATCCGCTCCGACCGGGGCGTTCTCCTCTGCGTGCGCTCGGACCTGTGGGGCTGGGAGCTGCCGGGCGGCGCGCCCGAGTCCGGCGAGACGCCGGAGCAGGCCGTGGTGCGCGAGGTGCGGGAGGAGACGGGACTCGACGTCGCGATCGAGCGCCACGTCGGCGACTACCGACGCACGGGCTTTCGGCCTCACACGGCCAAGGTCTACCTCTGTCGCCCGACGGGCGGCGAGCTTCGGACCAGTCATGAGACGCGAGCCGTGCGCTGGTTCGATCCGCGTGCGGTACCGAACACGCTGTTCCCCTGGTATCTCCGACCGCTCGCAGACGCTGCGCGGGAGCCGGAGGGACTGGGACGGGCTGTCTCGCACAGCGAGAGACAAGGTCTCCGAGCCATCTGGGCGGGCATTGCGATAGACCTGCGGATGCGGCTGTCGGGCGACCGCGCGGGTTTGGCACAGACGACGGCTCCCGACTCGGAGTAGACGCGGGAGCTTGGTCTTGTTTCGGTAGCCCGATCGGGTAGGCCGGCAGCGAGAGCCCAGGGACAGTGGGATGTCGGTCTTCAAAATGACGTTCCCATCGCCGTCGTAGTGACTCGAAGAGGGCAGCGCCCCGGATCTTGCGACCTGCGGGCGTCCGCCGTCGGTGGTCAGTTTCGCAGCATGAAGGACAGGAGGAGACTGGCGAATATGGCGCCGAGTC
>JAPUKG010000004.1 GCA_027295775.1 Pseudomonadota bacterium | reverse complement strand
CCGCCGGATTCATTCCGGCGGGCCTGAGCGGGCGCAATCCGCTACACACTGAAGGAACCTGCTCTAGCCGGTGCGTTCCTGCGCGTCGGCGGGGGAATGGCCGCCGGGCCTCGGGGTCCTGGCTTCGTTACCATGGCGCGCCCATGAGCCCCCTATGAGCCAGGTGAGACCCATTCGCAGCGGCCTGCTCCGGCCGGGCTCGACCCGGACCATGGGCGTGCTCGGGGCGGTGGTCCTGGTGGTCATGGTGGTCGCGAGCCTGGGCACGCTGCCCTACACGCTCGGCCGAGGCCCCGCCCCCCCCGGGGAATCGTTGGGCATCGCTCCCCGCCGCTTCGAGGCCACCAACCTGGACGCGGCCCTGCTGCCGCCGGCCTGGGCCCCCCACGCCGCCGACGAGCGCGAACGGGCGGCGGCCCTCGACGGAGCCGGGGGCCTGAGGATCCTGGGAACCGACCGGCTCGGGCGCGACCTTCTCGTTCGCGGGCTGGCCGGGGGCGGCATCAGCCTCGGCATCGGCCTCGCGGCGGCGGCGATCGCCGTCCTCATCGGAACCGTCTACGGCACGGTGGCCGGATACCTCGGCGGGCGGTGGGATTCGGTTCTCATGCGGATCGTCGACATCCTCTACGGGCTGCCGTACGTCCTGCTGGTGGTGCTGCTGGCGGTGGCGGTGGACGGCCTGATGGAGCGCTGGGGGAGGGGCCTCGGGCCTGGGTGGCGGCAGGCGATCAACGTCGTCACGCTGCTCGTCGCCATCGGCTCGGTGAGCTGGCTGACCATGGCCCGGGTCATCCGCGGGCAGGTGCTGAGCCTCAAGGCGCAGCCCTTCATGGAGGCGTGCCGGGCCCTGGGGGTGCCCCTGCGGGGACAGATGTGGCGTCACCTGCTGCCGAACCTGATGGGGCCGATCGTCGTCTACGCCACCCTGGCCGTGCCGGCGGCGATTCTCTCGGAGTCGTTTCTGAGCTTTCTGGGGATCGGCGTTCGGGAGCCGCTGCCGAGCTGGGGCAACCTGGCCGCCGACGGCCTCAACGAGCTGAACACGGTCCGCGTGCGCTGGTGGCTGCTGCTGTGGCCGTGCCTGCTCATCGGCATTACGCTCTTGGCGCTCAACTTCGCGGGCGAAGGCCTGCGGGAAGCGTTTGATCCAAGGCGATCGGGCCGCGCGGTCGCCACCAAAGACAAGCCCGGCCCCCCGCCCCGAGGGCCTTCGGTTGAAAAAGGAGCACCCCGTGCAACAGCAATCCAGAACATTCCGGACGCGTAGGGCCGCGGCGACGTGGCTGGTGGTATCGGTGATCGGGTGGGGGTGGGCGGCGGCTGCGTCGCACGCGGAGGCGCCGCTGGTAGCGGCCCTCGCCCGGGCCGAAGTGTCCGTCGAGAAGATCGTCGCCGTACCCCACGAGGAGCGGACCTTCGACAACACCATCGGGGCCATCGACGATCTTCTCGCCCAGCTCGAGCTGGACACGAACATGCTCATGTTCATGGCCTACGTCTCCACCGACGCCACCGAGCGCGAAGCCGGCGAGCTGGCCGAGCAGAAGGTGGCAAACTGGCTCATCGACCTTCACAAGCGCGAGGATCTCTACCGCGCGGTCAAGGCCTACGACGACACGAAGCCCCGGTTGCGGGGCGAGCAGAAGCGCCTCCTGCGGCGCACGCTGCGCGACTACCGCCGGGCGGGGATGCAGCTCGAGCCTAAGAAGCGCGACCAGCTCAAGGAGGTCCAGAAGGAAATCACGCGTCTGAGCATCGAGTTCGAGAAGAATATCCGCGAGGACGAGACGCGGGTGCCGCTCACCCGCGCCGAGCTACGCGGCCTGCCCGATGATTTCTTTGCCAAACCGGACCTGATGCGGTCCGGCGACATCTACCTGGTGAGCATGGCCTACCCGCAGTTCCTGCCGATCATGGACTACTGCGACAACGAAACCACCCGGCGCAAGGTGTGGGTGGCCTACAAGCGGCGCGGCGGAAGGAAGAACGTGCGGGTGCTCGAGGAGATCCTCGGGCTCCGCGCCAAGGCGGCGGACCTGCTCGGCTACGCGCATCCGGCCGATTTCGAGATCGAGATCAAGATGGCCAAGAACGCCGACAACGTGCTGGCGTTCTACGAGAAGCTGCGCCCGCTGGTTCGCGTCAAGGCGCTCAAGGACTACGAGGAGCTGCTCACGGCCAAACGCGAGCAGACCGGCGAACCGGATACGAAGCTGTACCCCTGGGACAGCTCCTTCTACACGAACTACCTCAAGAAAACCAAGTACGCGGCGGATTCGGAGAAGGTGCGCGAGTACTTCCCTCTCGATCGCGTGGTCGACGGGCTGTTCTCGATCACCGAGTCGCTCTACGGACTGGAGTACCGCGACGTGACCGACGCCGCCGAGTCCGCTGGCCGGCCGATCTGGCACGAGAGCGTGCGGCTCTTCGAGGTGTGGGACATGGCCACCGGGGCGATGCTGGGCGAGTTCTACATCGACATGCACCCGCGGGAGAACAAGTACGGCCATGCGGCCCAGTGGGGCCTCGCCCAGCACAAGGTGTGGTCGGACGGGACGGTGACCAAGCCGCTGGCGGCCCTGGTGTGCAACTTCAGCGAGCCGACGGACGAGCGCCCGTCGCTGCTGACCCACGACGAGGTCGAGACCTTCTTCCACGAGTTCGGCCATTGCCTGCACACGATTCTCAGCGAGGCCCGCTACTTCTCGTTCGCCGGCACGAGCGTCGAGCGCGACTTCGTCGAGGCCCCCTCGCAGATGTTCGAGAACTGGGTGTGGGACGCCGAGGTGCTCAAGACGTTCGCCCGTCACTACCAGACCGGCGAGACCTTCCCCGACGAGCTGCTCGAGGGGATGCTCAAGGCCCGCTTCCTCGGCTCGGGCATGCTCGCGGAGCGGCAGTTCTACTACGGCCTCTTCGACATGAACTGCCATCTGAAGAAGGGGGGCGACCTCGACACCACGACCCTGGGCTTCGACCTGTGGGATCCGAAGATGGAGAACGTCGAGCTGTACGATCCGGTGCCCGAGACCTACTTCCAGGCGGCCTTCGGCCACCTGACCGGGTATCAGGCCGGCTACTACGGGTACCAGTGGTCACTCGTCTACGCCTGCGACATGTTCGAGCGGTTCCGCGAGCTGGGGATGCTCGACCCCGAGGCGGGCATGTACTACCGAAAGCGAATCCTCGCCCGCGGAGGAACCGCCGACGGCCTGGAACTGGTCACGGGCTACCTCGGCCGCGAGCCGCGGATGGACGCGTATTTGGAGCATCTTGGTTTGGAAGTGACTGAGTGACTGAGTGACGGAGTGACGAAGTGACGGAGTGCGGACGCATCGCGCATCGCGCATCGCGCATCGCTTCCTCTCCCCTCCTCCAGATCACCGACCTCGCCGTCTCGTTCGACCTGGCGGGTGGGGGGCGGGCTCGGGCGGTCGATGGAGTGAGCCTGACCATCTATCCGCGGCAGACGCTGGCCCTGGTGGGCGAGTCGGGGTGCGGCAAGTCCGTCACCGCGCTGTGCGCGCTGGGGCTGGGGCCCCAGCCGCCCGGGCGGGTCGAGCGCGGGCGGATCGTTCTCGAGGGCCGCGACCTGCTGGCGCTCAACGCCCGCCAGATGCGCGAGGTCCGCGGACGCCGGATCGCCATGATCTTCCAGGAGCCGATGACCTCGCTCAATCCCGTATACACCGTCGGTGACCAGCTTCTCGTGGCGATCCGATGGCACCGCAAGGTCGACCGCCGCGGTGCCGCCGAGGCCGCCGTCGAGGCGATGACCGACGTGGGGATTC
>JAPUKG010000399.1 GCA_027295775.1 Pseudomonadota bacterium | reverse complement strand
AGACGAGCTCGACCAGCGCGCTCAGGCGGGTGTTCTGGCCCCCGATTCCGTAGCCGTTCAGGGATCCGTCGATCCAGGTACAGCCCGCAGCGAGCGCGGTCTCGGAGTTTTCGAGGGCGAGGCCGAGGTTGTCGTGGGCGTGGAATCCGACGGCCCCGGGCCACTCGTCGCGAACCAGCCCCACAGCGTGGCTCACGTCCTCCGGCTTCATGGCTCCGCGCGAGTCCGCGAGGTAGAGGCAGCTCTCGACGCCGGCGATCGCGATGCTGCGCACGGCGTCCCGGAGCTCGTGGTCCGAGAACGCGCTCACGCTCGTCAAGTTGATGCTGCTCGCGATCCCGCGCTCTTCGACGAGGCGGGCTATGGCGATGGCCGGCTCCGGCTTCAGCACCTGGGTGGGGATCCGCACGAGATCGATGAGATCGCGCCGCGCGTCGAGAAGTCCCTCCGGGTCGGGGACGTCCGGACGCATCATCACCGCGATCCGGGCGCGGCCGATCGCGGCGCGCAGGTCCGAAAGCAGGGGCACAGGACAGGCCGCGGCCAGGGGCTGGTGGGGCTCGTCGCTGGCGTAGCCCACCTCGATGACGTCGATCCCGACGGCGTCGAGGCCCACCACGACCCGGCGGATCTCGTCGTACGTAAACGCCCAGTCGTTCAGGTAGCCGCCGTCTCGCAGGGTTGCGTCGAGAACCGTGATGGCGCCGTCGGAGGTCACGGCGGAGTCAGCTCCCGGACCCGGATCCAGAGCTCGATCCGGTGGGCCGGTTGAAGTCGAGCAGGAGCATGTCCCGGAGAGCCGGGCCCGGGCCGGCCCGTCGGATCGGGGTCACGCCGTGAAGCGTGCGCCGATCGTCGACGACGACCGCGTCGAGGGGGCTTTCCATTGTCGTCGAGACGAGCTCCGCCTCCGCCGCGTCTCGCACGATGCTGCGACCCCCGACCACGTTCTCCCGGCGCACGAGCACGATCGCGACGAAGTCGTGCCCGTCGCTGTGGATTCCCTCCGGCGCCGGTCCGACGGGGTGCTCGCCGGCGAGGACGCGGATCTGGTGGACGTTGACCCAGAGCGTGTCCTCCTCGATGGGCAGGCAATCGATGAAGAGCCCGACCAGCTGGGCCAGCGCGGGGTCCGACGCCGTGGAGGTGGGGAGCGGCGCAAAGTGCCGCGGAAACCCGCCGTGGAGCGGGTTTACCGAGCGGGACTGGAAGAAGGTCTGGTGCGGGAGACGTCGCAGGGCGGTGGCGCCGCGCTCCCACACGAAGCGACTGAAACGCCGCCGTCGGTACGTCCCGCCGTCGTGGAGGTGGCGATCGAGGGGGAGAGCGTCGAAGGATTCCGCGAGTCGCCCGAAGTCGAGTGCGGGCAGCTGATTCCGCACCCAGGCTCCGGGCAGGTGAACCGCCCCGACCCGGGCGACCTCTCGTCGCCAGTCGGCCGGGCAGAGACTCCGTACGGGTGCCGCCACGGCCACCGGATCAGGCCTCCGCTCCCGGCGCCGCGCTCGGCTCCGTGGGAACCATCAGCACCTCTTCGGATTCGGCGCCGAACAGTCCGGAGCTTCGCCGCAGCTCGGCCGTCGCGGCAGAGTCGGGATCCTCCTGGACCGCTCTCTGGATGCGCTCGCAGTCGGCCCGGCTGTCGTATTCCCAGATGACGACGATGCGGCCATCGTCGCCCTGCCACCGGCCGACCAGTCTCGCTCCGTGCTTCTGGTGCACCGGGAGTACCTGCTCGAAGAAGACCCGGTGCGAGGAGGCGAGGCGATCGCGGGACGCCCGGTAGGTGCGCATGCGATAGATCAAGACGGAACCTCGAGGTCGGAGGAGCTGGACCCGGATCGGGGACGGCCGACGAAGTCGATCAGCACCTTGAGTGCCCCGTCGCGGCGTTCGAAGAACGTGTCGAATGCGAGCTGCACCTCGGGCAGGCCGAACCGATGGGTGAGGAGCGGCGAGACATCGATTCGCCCCTCGGCGATCCAACGCATCGCGAGCGGGAAGTCGCGGCCGAAGTCGGGATCGACGCTCGCCTGCACGGTCAGGTTCTTGCGGTAGAGGCGCCCCCAGCGGACCCCGTCGACCCGCTCCGGAAGCGCCCCGAAGGCCAGGATCCGGCCCTCGGGACGGCAGAGCTCGATGCAGAGATTGAGCTGCTGCTCGCGATGACCGATGGCCTCGACGACCAGGTGCGGCATCGCCCCGTCCGTCGCGCGGTGGATCGCCTCGACGGGGTCCTCCGCCCCGACCTCGATCACGTCCGTGGCGCCCATCTTCGGGCTGGTCTGGAGGCGCGATGCGAGCCGGTCGATGGCGAAGATCCGCCGCGCCCCCAGATTGCGGAGTGCGGCGCAGAAGAGCTGCCCAATCGGCCCCTGCCCCACCACGGCCACGTCGAGGTCGAGAACGCTCGGGAGCTTTCGGAGCGCGTAGAGCACGGTTCCCAGCGGCTGCGCCAGCACGGCGTGTTCCTCGGGCGGGCGCGGATCGAGGGGAATCGCGCGCTCCTCGCTCACCCAGAAGCGCTCGCAGAGGCCGGCCTGGTCCTGGGGGACGCAGAGCACCCGGTCCCCAACCCGGAAGCGCTCCCCCGTGGCCTCCAAGATCGTGCCGATCACCTCGTGCAGGGAATGGCCCGGCCCCGGCTGGAATTCGGGGTAGTCCGCTTCGAAGTAGAGCAGGTCCGAGCCGCACAGGCTGCCGAGCTCCGGCTGGAACAGGATCTCCCCGGCTCCGGTGTCCCCACGCACAGGCGGGGCGGCCGGCTCGGGGACGTCCACCAGGCGGATCTGGCGCGGGGCGAAGATCTGACCGGCCAGCAAGAAGGGCCTCCGTCTCGTGCGCGATGGGGGGAGTCCCCCAGTTCTTCCAAACCCCATTCTACTCTACTCCGGATGGGGAGCCCCGCAGGGGGTCGGCCGGGAGAGCTAGTCGGCGGCCAGCGCGACCGTCTCGGTCGCACAGCGACCGCCGTTCACGTCGGCCAGCTCGACCTCGCTGAGCTCCCACGGCACCAGGGACCGGTAGAAGGCGCAGCGCTCCTGCTCGTCCGCGAAGTCGTCGTCCGCGGCGAGGCGCGCGAGGACGCCCGCGCGGGTGACGGCCTCCGAGGACATTCGCAACCCGCCGTCTGCCTCTGTGTCGAACACCATGAAGCGA
>JAPUKG010000398.1 GCA_027295775.1 Pseudomonadota bacterium | reverse complement strand
CGTGCTGCCGGTTCCCGTCTCCTACGCCAAGTGGGAGTTCGCGGACTTCCCGAGGCGCTGGCCCGAGGTGGTGGTGCACCTGCGTCGGCCCGTTCTGGCGCCGCGCGAGGGCGAGCGCAGCGAGGTCGAGATCTACGCGGGACTGGCGGAGCGCCTCGACCTGTTCGGCGAGGCGCCGGCCGAGCTCTTCGAGCTGGCGAAGAAGGCGCTCTCGCCCGAGGGTGCCGCCGCATTCATGATGACGGCGCAGCAGCGGGTATCCGAGTGCGGCGACACGGACCCGGTGCCGCGGCTCCTCTACTGGACCTTCCAGACGGTGGGGCCGGAGCTTCCGGCTCCCGCTCTCACCGCGGCCTGGCTCTTCTGCCACCTGAACGCGCTGACCCGTCCAGCCGCAGTGACACGCGCCCTCGGCCCCGACTGGGCGGAGAAGAATCCGTTTGAGCTCGGCACCGAGATCTTCCGGCGCCTGATCGACCACCCGGAGGGCGCCGAGATCGCCCGGCTCGATCCGGAGCGCGGGCTCGAGGACAACGTGGGCTGGGAGGACGGGAAGGTCCGGCTCGCGCCGGAGCCGATGCTGGCGGAGATCCGCCGCGCGCTCACCGAGGAGGCGCCGGAGAGCGCGGAGTTCCCGTTCATGTGGTCCGCCGGCGTGCGCACGCGCTGGACGGCCAACACCATCCACCGGGATCCGAGCTGGCGGAAGGGCAAGGGGCCCCACGGCGCGCTGCGCCTGAGCCCGGGCGACGCCGCGTCCCTGGGCGTCGCGAAGGGCGCCGAGGTGCGGCTGTCCACCCCGCGCGGGAGCCTCGTCTTCCCGGTGGAGATCGACACCGGCGTGCGCGACGGCCATGTCTGGTCGCCCAACGGGTTCGGAACCGCCTATCCGGGCCCGGACGGAGAGCTCGACCCGGTCGGGCTGAACAACAACGAGCTGACCGACGCCCTCGACCGCGACCCGATCACGGGCTGCCCCCATCACAAGGCGATCGCGTGCCGCGTGCAGGCGGTCTAGCGGACACCCAGACTCGCTAGACGCCTCACTCCGTCGGGTTGGCGAACGGATTGAGGCCCGCGAAGATGCCCTTGGCGCGCACGGCCTCCATGAACGCGAGGTCGTACGCCTCCTCCGGCGTCTCGCGCACGCGCTGGTCCAGGATCTTCGCATCCTCGCCCACCAGGATCCGCCAGCGCTCCTCGCGCACGCCATCGAGGATGAGCGTGGCGGCGTCGGCGGCCGAGAGCGGCGCCTGGTCCCGGAAGTTGACGGCGAGCTGGTGCATGATTGTGCGCAGCTGGTCGTCGCTGAGCGCATCGGCGGGGAGCCCCTGGCGCTCCAGCCGCTCGCGCACGGGCCGCAGGTCCTCCGCGGTCATCTCCTTCGCACTGGGTCTTCCCAGCACGACGGGGCTGTTCAAGATGATCGAGGTGCCCACGTGGCCCGGCATCACCACCGACACCTTCACGTGCGGCGCGTTGAGTCGCAGGTCGTTGATCAGGGCCTCGCTGAATCCCTTGACGGCGAACTTCGCAGCGCTGTACGCGGTGTGCGGAATCTCGGGCCCCAGGCTCGCCCAGAATCCGTTTACGCTGCTCGTGTTGATCAGGTGTCCTTCGCTGCTCGCAACCAGGAGGGGCAGGAAGGCGCGGGTGCAGTAGTAGACCCCGCCCCAGCACACCTCGAAGGTCTTGTCCCACTCCGCGCGGTCGTCGTTCAGGAAGCTCCCGCCGCCGCCGATGCCCGCGTTGTTGAAGACCAGGTGGACGTGGTCGGTCTCGTGCTGGGCGACGACCGCATCGCGGAAGGCGAGCACCTGGGCCTCCTCGGAGACGTCGCACGGGTGGCAGCTGATTCGGGTACCGGAGGGCGCGGCCTTCTCGCAGGCCGCCTGGGTCTCCTCCATGTGCTCCACCGAGACGTCGCACATGGCCACGTGACAGCCCTCGGCGGCCAGCTGCTTCGCCAGCTCTCGACCCATCCCCGTACCGCCGCCGGTGACGACCGCGATCCGCCCTGCGAACTCCTTCATCGTCGGGACCTCCGCTCTCACGCTACCGCACCCGTGACCTATCCTCCGCCCGGAAATGCCCTCCGGATTCGACGCGGCGCTGATCCCCCCGAGCCTCGACGGGCTCCGCGGCTCCGAAGGGGCCCGGTCGTGGTTCGACGCCCTGCCCCGTCTCGTCGACGAGTGTGTCGAAGAGTGGTCGATTCGCATCGGCGACCCCTATCCGGGATCGCACGTGTCCCTGGTCCTGCCGGCGATCTTGCCCGACGCGACCGACGCCGTTCTCAAGATCCAGTTCCCCCACCGCGAGTGCGAGCACGAGGCGGCGGCGCTGGGCGTCTGG
Organism: Pseudomonadota bacterium; assembly: GCA_027295775.1. Classification (GTDB taxonomy): domain Bacteria; phylum Myxococcota_A; class UBA9160; order UBA9160; family UBA4427; genus JAPUKG01. The sequence continues at coordinate 344 of JAPUKG010000398.1, read as the reverse complement.
AACGGCGACGGGGCCGTTCGCCTGCTCGCCCACAATGCCGAGCGTCACGCCCTTCTGGTGGAGCGCTGTACGCCCGGCAGCCATCTCCGTGAGCGAGGCGCCGAGGACGCGCTGTCGGTCCTGATCGATCTCCTGCCGCGCCTCTGGAAGCCGACCACCGGGCCCATCGAGACGCTCGCCCGCGAGGCAGCGCGCTGGGCCGTGAATCTTCCGCAGCACTGGGAGGACAGCGGTCGCCCCTTCGAACGAGAGCTCCTCGATGCGGCCGTGAACGCGCTCGAGACCCTGCCCTCTTCTCAGGGCGAGCCCGTGCTCCTCCACCAGGACCTGCACCCCGACAACGT
>JAPUKG010000397.1 GCA_027295775.1 Pseudomonadota bacterium | reverse complement strand
GTAGATCACCTGCTTCTGCTCGGCGTTCACCAGGTTGTTGAGCAAAGTGTGGAAGCACTCGGCGGCCCAGACCTCCACCTTCTCGTGCTCCTCCTCCGAGAGCTTGGGCACCGTCCGGTCCGCCCAGATCTTGCCGAAGCGGTGGTGGAAGGCCTCGTCGGACATCACCAGCTGGACCAGCTTCCGGAGCAGCGGGTCCTTCGTGCGCGAGTGCAGCGTGGCGAAGGCGCCCATGGCCAGGCCCTCGATCAGCATCTGCATGCCCACGAGCTTCTTGTAGACCTCGGGCGCGCGCACGATCTCGGTCATCATGTTCTTCAGGGTGGGTCCCACGGGCAGCGGCGTGCCCCAGCGCGCCTGGATATACTTGGAGAAGCCCGTGACGTGGCGGGCCTCCTCGCGCACCTGGTTGGCGGCGTACTCCTGGGCACCCGGGTCGCGCAAGACCTCGCACAGGCTGGCCGACAGCGAGAACGCACCCTGCTCGCCGTGCAGGATGCTCGAGAGCATCCAGCGCGCCGACTGGTTGGCCAGCTTGATGCGCTGGCCCTCGTCGAGCTTGTCCGCCACGGCGGAGTTGAGCTCCGGGACGAAGTCCCGCGGCATGATCGTCTCGTTCTCCAGGTCGAAGGACTGCGAGAAGTCGATGTAGCGCGGGTCCGTGGGATCCCAGAAGTGGTCGTGGGTCGCCGAGATGATCGCGTCGAACGCGTCGGTCCGCTCTCCGTAGCGATCCACCTCGATCATCGCCGGGAAGTCGTCGCGGTCGACGGTGTCGTAGATGGAGTCGTGGGTGATGTGGTCGGCCATGGCTCGAGCTCTCCGTTGGCAGGGCGTGGGCGGTTCGCGGTTCAGGTGGGATGGGTTCCCGACAGCTGGATGCGGGTCAGGGTGTCGACGAGGGTCTCGGGTGTGGCGCGGCTCGGGTCTTCGGTCCACCAGGCCAGCACCCGGGCCCACATGCCGACGACCGCCTGGGCGACCACCGCCGGGTCGAGATCGTCGCCGGCGGTCACGTGGCCCCCGCCAGAGGCGGCGAGCCGCCGGCGGCGGCTGGCGGCGATCGACTCGGCCAGCCGGTCGAGGACGTCGGACCCGACGGACGCCGCTTCGGCGTCTCCGCTGAAGAGCATGCGCATGACCTCGCGGTTCTGCGCGGCGAAGTCCACCAGCACGCGCGCCCGCGCGCGGGCCTGGATGGCGCGCTCTTCACCGGCTTCGGCGAAGGCGGCATCGAGGCGAGCGCGCAGCGCCGCCACGGTGGCCTCGACGATCTCCCGGAACAGGGCGCCCTTGTCCCGGAAGTGCAGATAGAAGGTGCCGGCGGCCACGCCGGCGCCGCGGGCGATCTCGTGGCTGGTGACCCCGTGGAATCCGCGCGCGGCAAAGAGCTGCTGGCCGCTCTCGAGCAGGCGCGCGCGGGTGGCGGCGCGGCTGCGCGCGGCCGCCGACTCGCGCGGGGCGGCTTCGCGTTGGCCTGTTTCGCGTTGGCCCCTTTCGGGCTGGAGATCCGGACTGACAGACATGTCAGCAGCTGACGGTAGCGTCATCCGCCCGCCAGATCAATCGGATTCTCTGGGCAACGCACTCGCCTCGCAGTCGGCCGGGCAGCCCTCGTTGGCCACGTTCCGGGGGCTCAGGGTGGCGAAGCGCGGAGGCTCGATCTGGATGGTGGCGTGGTCGATCCCGAACCGCCCGCCGAGGACCTCGTAGACGGTGTTCAGGAGCTCGGCCGGCTCGGCGCCCTCCTTCGCCACCAGGTGGCTGGAGAGCGAGATCTCGCCGCTGCCGATGGACCAGACGTGGAGGTCGTGCACCTGCACCACGTCCGGCAGCTCGGCCAGGGCGGCGCGGATCTCGTCCACATCCAGGTGCCGCGGCGCCGTCTCCATCAGCACGTCGACCGCCTCGCGCAGCAGGGTCCAGGCGGAGAGCAGGATCAGCGCACAGATCGCGATGGAGGCCGCCGAGTCGGCCCAGGTCCAGCCGAATGCCCAGATCGCCGCGCCGGCGGCGATGGCGCCGACGCTGCCGAGGGCGTCGCTCAGCACGTGGAGCCAGGCGCCGCGCATGTTCAGGCTGTCGCTGCGCCCCGCACTCAGGATCCACAGGCCGAGGAGGTTGACCACGAGACCGCCGGTCGCGATCAGCAGCATGCCCCCGCCCATCACCGGGGTCGGCGCCTGCAGACGCTCCACGGCTTCGACGACGATCAGGATCGCCACGGCCACCAGCGCTGCGCCCTGGGCCAGCGCCGCCAACACCTCGGCGCGCGTGTGGCCGTAGGTGCGCTGGGGGGTGGCGGGCCGCGCCGCCATCCAGGTGGCAAACAGGGCCAGGCCGAGCGCACCGACATCGGAGGCCATGTGGCCCGCGTCTGCGAGCAGGGCCAGGGAGCCGGTCAGGACCCCACCCACCGCCTCGGCCACCATGTAGCCGGCGGCCAGGACCAGGGTCCAGGTGAGGCGCCGCCGGTTCTGCTCCCGGTGGGCCCCCGGCGACCCCTCTCCGTTGTGGTGGTGCGCGTGCATCGGCTCCTCGATCGGTCCCCGATATAATCCGAGCAATTGCTCGGATCGGCTACTCGGATTGGGAGGGGAAGACCGGTGAGCCCCCGCGACCCGCTAAGTCCCCGAAAACGCCCGACTCAGCGCCGCGCGCGGGAGACCGTGGATGCCATCCTGGGCGGGGCCGCTCGGGTTTTCGGGGAGCGGGGCTACGCCGGCGGCACGACCAACCGGATCGCCGAGGCCGCCGGCGTCTCGGTCGGCTCGCTGTACGAGTACTTCCCCAACAAGGACGCGATCCTGGTCGCGCTGGGCAAGCGGCAGCTGGACGAGATGTCCCGGGACGTGGCCGCGGTGCTCGAGGCCGCCCGCGACAGCCAGCTCGCCCTCGACACCCTGATGCGGCGCTTCGTGGAGGCCATGCTGGAGGTGCACGAGCGGCGCCCCGACCTGCACCGGGTGATCTTCTCGGAGGCGCCCCATCCGCCGGAGCTCCACGCCTGCGTCCTCCAGCTGGAGGAGACGCTGGCGCACACCGTGGAGGCCCTGCTCGAGCGCTGTCCGGACGTCGCGCTGGCCGACCGCGACACCGCGGCGCACCTGGTGGTGCAGACGGTGGAAGCACTGACCCACCGCTACGTCCACCACCACCGCATTCACGACCTGCCCCGCGAGGCCTTCGTGAACGAGGTGGTCGAGCTCCTGCGCGCCTATCTGGCGAGCGCCGACTCCATGCGGTCGAGCAGCTGAGCCAGGATCGACACC
>JAPUKG010000396.1 GCA_027295775.1 Pseudomonadota bacterium | reverse complement strand
GCGAACGCCGAGCCCACGCAGCGGTGGCGGCCCGCCCCGAAGGGGATCCAGGCGAAGAGCTGTCGATCCTCGCCGCGCTCCTCCTCGTAGCGGCTCGGGTCGTAGCGGTTCGGGTCCGGGAAGCATTCGGGCATGCGGTTCGAGACCGCCGGCGACACACCGACCAGCCTTCCGGCCGGCACGGTCCACCCCTTGTAGTGGAAGTCGAACGTCACCTTGCGCATCAGGAGGATGAGCGGCGGGTAGAGGCGCAGGGCCTCCATGATCGAGTGCTCGAGCCGGGGAATCTCGCGCAGGGCCTGGTCGCTCACCTCCCGCCCGTCGGCGTAGAGCTCGTCGAGCTGCGCGACCACGCCCTTCAGGATGTTCGGGTGCTTCAACAGCTCGATCAGGGTCCAGGCCGCGCTCCCCGACGTCGTGTGGTGCCCGGCGAACATCAACGAGATGAACATCCCGGTGATCTGGTCGATCGTGTAGCGGGGAGAGCCGTCCGGGTTCTTCAACGTCAGCAGGACGTCGAAGAGCTCCTTCTTCGCATCGGGGTCCCGCTTGCGGCGCTCGTAGACGTCGGTGATCAGCTCCACCAGCCGGCGTCGGGCGCGATCCCGCGCGCGGAAGACCGGCAGCGGCAGGTTCGGGTTCACGTAGGCGAGGGCATCGGTGCCCTTCTCCAGCTCGTAGAACGTCCGGAAGTACTCGGGGGTCAGCTCCTCCCGGAACTCCTTGCCGATCAGACACGCGCTCGAGGTGTAGATCGTGAGCTCGGCGAAGAAGTCGAGCAGGTCGATCTCTCCTTCGTCGCCGAGCGTCTCCATCATGCGCCGGACCTCGGCGGCGATCGTCTCGGCGTGGCCCTTCATGAACTCGGCGCGCAGCGACCGGTTGCGAAGAGCCTGCTTGCGCTGCTCGGGCGTCGCGTCGAAGACCACGCCCCGGCCGAAGACCGGCGTCATGAAGGGGTAGGCCGCGGCCTGATCGAGCTGCTCGTCGCTGCCGCGGAAGAAGGCCTCCTGGGCCTCCTCGCCCATCATCATGACCACGCGGTTGCCCGCGAAGTGGAGCTCGCCGATCTCGCCCAGCTCGTCGCGGACCCGCTGGAAGAGCGCGATCGGCCGCCTGCGCAGCTCGAGCAGGTGGCCGAGCAGCGGCCAGGCGCCCGAGAGCCGGGGCGGTGCCTGGCCCCCGGGATGCTCCGCCGGCGTCGTCCCGCCCGGGATCGACTTCGGGATCGACTCGGGTGCCGCGCTCACGCCGTCTCCTCCGTGGTCCCCTGGAGGCTAGGTCATCTACAATTCGTTCGAAATGTAGATTTCAGGGAGGACTTGCTCTCGTGCGCATCCTGGTGACGGGAGCCACTGGCTTCCTCGGCAAGCGGTTGGTGAAGAGCCTGCTCGCGGACGGACACGACCTGGTCGTCACGTCCCGCGATCCGGAGCGCGCGGCGGCGGAGCTCGGCGAGGCGGTCCGGGCCGTCGCCTGGGACTACCGCGCGCAGCCCCTTCCGGCGGAGGCGATGAGCGGAGTGTCGGCCGTCTATCACCTGATGGGGGAGAAGATCGGTCCGGGCCGCTGGACCCGCCGGAAGAAGGAGGTCCTTCGCGGCTCCCGCATCCAGAGCACCGAGAAGATCACCGCTGCCCTGACCGACCAGGTGACGGACTTCCTCTGTGCCTCCGCCATCGGGATCTACCCCGGAGACACCCACGCGCCCTTCGACGAAACGTCCGAGCTCGGGAGTCCGGACAGCTTCATGACCCGCCTCTGCTCGGACTGGGAGGCGGCGGCGGCCGCCACGGCGAGCTCGTCCCGCCGGCACGTGTCCATGCGCATCGGTCTGGTCCTGGGCGAGACGGGCATGCTGGCGCCTCTGGTGCCGCTCTATCGACTGGGATTGGGGGGGCCGCTCGGCGACGGCAAGCAGATGATCCCCTGGGTTCACGCGGACGACCTGGTCGCGATGTTCCGCTTCGTCTTGTCGCACCGCGAGCTCTCCGGTCCGGTCAATCTGGTGGGGCCCGAGCCGGTTCCGCTCGCCGTGTTCAGCCGTACCCTGGCGTCGGTCGTGCACCGGCCCCATCTCCTGCGGGTACCGGGATTCGCGATTCGCGCCGCGTTGGGGGAGGCGTCGGCGCTGGTGCTGTCGAGCTACAACGTGGTTCCGTCCAAGCTGCGCGCCGCCGGCTTCGAGTTCCGCTTCTCGGCGCATGCACCGGCCCTCGAGAGCGTGGTGCGCGAGCACTACTCGTAGACGAGCATCTCGCAGCTCGGGAGGCGATCGACTAGCCTCGCGGCCCGACGCGATCACAGAGGACAGCGGATGGTGCGCAGCGCACGGTCGTCGGCCTTCGCCGAGCGTCTCGACAAGGCTCGTGACCAGGTGCGGCCCAGCCAGCCGTTTCTCGAGGCGTCCGACGGCGTCCTGACCTACGGCGAGCTCTTCGATCGGATCGACCGGCTCGCCTCCCTCTTTCGCGAGCGCGGCGTGAACGAGGGCGATCGCGTTCTCCTGTGCACCCAGAGCGATCGGGAGTGCGTCGCCCTCTATATGGCGGCCGTTCGCTGGGGTGCGGCCGCCGTGGTGGCCGACCCGGAAGCGACCGCCGACGAGCTGGGACAGCTCGTGCGGGTGACGGAGCCGCGCCTCGCCTTCATCGACCGCCGTGCCCTGGACCAGCTGGGCTCGGGTCCCGACGCCGATCTCGGCCTCGGCGTGGACTGTGTGCCCGTGGTCACCGGGGCGCGGCGCGGGCGCTCCCTCCGCGACCGGCTGCTCGGCGGGAGCCCGTCGAGTGATGCCGGGGGCTCCGCCTACCCGGCCCTGCTGGACGCCCTGGCTCCAGCGGCCGAGCTTCCGCCGTTGCCGGCGGAGACCAGCCCGGCCCACATCCTGTTCACCTCGGGCACCACCGATGGTCCGAAGGGCGTCGTGGTCACCCACCGAAGCCTCGCCGCCCACATGGACACGTTGGTTCGCCACTACGGCTACGACGCCACGACCCGCGTGCTGAACCTGCTGCCTCTCCACCACACCGACGGCATCACCCAGGGCCCGACCCTGGTGGCGATGACGGGTGGCACCGTGGTGCGCCCCTTCCGCTTCCGAGTGCAGGCCGTGGACGACCTGCTCGAGGCCGTCTACCGCGAGCGCATCACGCACCTCTACTCGACTCCCACCATGCTGTCGCTCCTGCTGCGCCTGGGCGAGGACTACGCGGACAGCTTCGACACGCCGGACTTCCGCTTCGTGATCTCGTCGGCCGGTCTCCTGAGCGAGGCGCTGTGGACGGAGTTCGAGCGCTTCTTCCGCACCTGCGTCGTCAACGTCTACGGTCTCACCGAGACAGTCTCGGGCTCGCTCTACTGCGGACCCGACGACGCCACCCGCCGCCTCGGCACCCTGGGCAAGCCCGTCGACTGCGCGGCGCGCCTGGTGGACGACGCCGGGGAGGACGTGCCCGTCGGGAGCGCCGGCGAGCTGCTGCTGCGCGGCGAGCACGTGACGCCGGGCTACTTTCGTCAGCCCGAGGAAACCCAGAAGGTGCTGCGCGACGGCTGGCTCCACACCGGCGATCTGTGCACGTGCGACGAAGACGGCTTCTACCGGATGGTGGGTCGCAAGAAGAACGTGATCGTCACCGGGGGCATCAACGTGGTTCCGGAGGAGGTCTCTGGGGTCCTGCGGCGCCTGCCGGGCGTGCGCGCCGCCGAGACCGTGGGGGTCCGGGACGGTGTCTGGGGCGAGCGCGTGGTGAGCTTCGTGGAGCTGGAGCCCGATGCGGCCGACGCCGACACGGCCATGACGCCAGACGCGCTCGCGAGCGGATGCCGCGCGCACCTCGCCCCGGAGAAGATCCCGCACCGCTTCCACGTGGTGGAGGAGCTGCCGCGCGGTCCCGCCGGAAAGGTGCTGCTCGGCGAGCTGCGCGCCCTGGCCGAGAAGCTCGGGGGCGGCCCTGGCGGCGGGGGGATCTCGCCGGACGACACCCGGCGCACGGTGATCCGGATCGCCGCCGACTGCTTCCAGCAGCCCGAGGCGAGCCTGGCGCCCAGCTCGAGCCCCGAGAACACCGACGGCTGGGACTCCTTCGCGCACATGAGCCTCATCCTCGACCTCGAGGAGGCCTTCGCCGTCCGCTTCACGTCACGCGACATCATGAGCGTGCGCTCGCTCGCGGACGCGGAGGAGATCGTCTGCGAGAAGCGGCTCACCGGGTAGAGGGGCGCGCGGTATCCGCGGAGGCTCCGCCTCTCTGGTCGTTCGCACTGGCGGCGGTTCTGGTGGCGGCGGCGCTGCTCGGCTTCGCTCTGTGGGCCGTCATCGACGACCCGTACCAGACCGAGGAGTTCCGTCGCTTCCACCACGAGCGGCTGATCGCCTTCTCGCCCGCTGCCGAGAGCTACGACGTCGTCGTCAGCGGGCGATCGGCACTGATGAGCGCTCTCCCGCCCATGGACATACTGGCGCCCCTCGCCCGCGCGCGCGGCCTCGAGCTGCGCCTGCTCGAGATCGGCGTCCTGCACGGGACCTTTCGCGATCTCGAGCCCCTGCTCGACGACATCCGAGCGGCCGCGCCCGACCTGCTCGTCCTGGAGCTGACTCTCCTCGTCGAAGACCGCACCCTCGCGACCGCGATCCAACGAAAACGTGGCTACCTCGACTGGCTGCTCTATCGCGACGGCCTCTGGGACCCGAACGGCATGACTCCCCAGGAGTTCGTCGACTGGCTCCCCCCGTGTGAGGGGTCGGTCGCCGAGCGCAATCGGGGGGCGCAGCGGAGGTTTCCGCGGTACTCGAGGGAACGGCGCTTCTTCCGGACGCGCGCGGTCGCGGGCGCGAGCGCCACTGCGGGCCGCGCCTTCCTCCGCGAGTTCATGGCGATGGGGGGGCAGGCCGCCGTCGTCTCGGTTCCGCGCCGGCCGGCCGTAGAGCGCGAGTTCGCGCTCTGGGACGCTCCGGACGTCGAGGCGTATGTGGTGGAGCTCGGGCGCGACGGCGTCCTGGCCTGGCCCTACCGGGAGACGCACGGGGACGAGTCCTTCTGCGACCTCACGCACCTGAGCGCCTCTGGCCGCGAGACCTACACCCACTGGTTCCTCGACCGGATCGCCGCTGCCGCGCGGCAGGGGCCCGGCGAGTGACGGTCCTCTCACTCGCCTTCCTGGGCTGGGTGGCGGCGACGGTCCCCGCCTACTGGCTCGCGCCGCGCGACGCCAGGCCCTGGGTGTTGGCCGGGCTCACCGTTGTATTCGTGGCGCTCCTGTCACCCACTTCGGCGGGCCTTCTGGTTGCCTTCACCGCGATCACCTGGCTCGGCCTGCAGCGCGCCGCGGGCTCGCCCACGACTCTCGTCGTCGCCGGGGTCGTCGTTCTGACGGGGCTGCTCGCCTTCAAGGTGCCCGCCGCCGGGCTGCTCGGCCCGGAGCTCGCCGAGGTCGCTGTCCCGCTCGGGCTCTCGTACTACGCGCTGCGCTTCCTCCACCTGTTGATGGAGGCCTACCGGGGTGCCCTGCCGCGCCTGGAGCTCGCGCACGTGGTGAGCTACGCGCTGTTCCTGCCGACGATCCTGGCCGGGCCGATCCACCGCTTCGGCGTCTTCCGCCGCGATCTCCGCCGCCAGCGCTGGGATCCGGCCCTCTTCACTCGCGGTCTCGAACGAATCGTGCTGGGCGCAGCGCGAATCGCCGTGCTCGGCAATTTCCTGGTCTCCCACGAGCTGGTGCGCCGCATCGCTCCACTGGAGGACTCCCACCCGGCACTCTTCGCCTACCTGGACTGCGTTCGCGCCGGCTTGAACCTCTACTTCCAGTTCGCCGGCTACTCCGACGTGGCCATCGGCTTCGCGCTCCTGCTCGGCTTTCGGGTGATGGAGAACTTCGATCGGCCCTTCCTGCGCCCCAACATCGCGGAGTTCTGGCGAGGCTGGCACATCTCGCTCTCGTCCTGGTGCCGCGACTACGTCTACCTGCCGGTCCTGTCGTCGGCGCGGCGCGGTGTCCCCGCGGTGCTGGCGTCGATGGTGGTGCTCGGCCTCTGGCACGAACTCTCGCCCCGCTACCTGGCGTGGGGCGCCATCCACGGCAGCGCAATCGTCGTCTTCCGGCTCTTCGAGCGGCTCAAGCCACGGCTCCCCTCGCCGCGCTCGGCGGCCGGGCGAACCGCCGCGCGCGTCCTCGCCACGCTCGTTACCGTCAACTTCGTGATGTTGAGCTTCGCGTTCACCAAGGAGCCGGACCTGAGGAGCGGTGTTGCGGTCTGGCTCACCATCTTCACCGGAGGGCCCTGATGTACGCCTGGCTTCGCATCTACCTGTCGGCGCGGGCCGCGGGCATCGTCCTCGCGCTCGTGTACGCGATCCTGATCCTGCTCACGATCCTCTCGGTCACGCACTACCCCGACGCCGAGTTCCGCTACGCGGACATCTGAGACGCCGGCCGGGGCGTCAGGCGGGATTCGCCGGCCTCTTCGCGATGTACTCGCAGACGGGCGAGACGACCCGGTGCTGTAGCTTCTCGAAGCCCACGTCGGTCAGGGTCTGCAGGATCTGCTCCGGCGGGACGCTCTGCTCGACGGTGTCCCAGTAGAAGTCCATCAGGAGCTTGGCGTCCCGGCTGCGCGTGAAGAGCAGGGTCATGCCCGGGATTACCTTGCCCATCATGAACCGGTTCAGCGAGCGGCCGAATCCGGACTCCGGCGTGTAGCCCTCCAGGATCCACATGGTCCCGCCGGGCTTGAGCACGCGGCGGTACTCGCGGAAGGTGGCGACCAGGTCGGAGACGTGGCGCAGGGCGATCCCCATCGTCACGAAATCGAAGTGGCCATCTGTGAACGGGAGGTGTTCCGCGACGCCCCGGGTCAGCGGGCCGTGGAAGACCTTCTTCGCCTCGTCGAGCATTCCCGGGGTCGGGTCGACGCCGTACACCCGTCCCTCGGGCCCGACCAGCTGCACCGCGCCGCGCGCGACCGCTGCGGTACCGATGGCGACGTCCAGCACCTTCATCCCCGGGCCCAGGCCCGCGCGGCGCAGGCAGAAGCGGCGGTACCAGAGGCCGCCGTTCAGGAGCAGCATCTCGATGGTGTTGTAGTGCCGGGCGGTCTTGTTGAACAGGTCGACGACGTATCGGCTGCGCTCCGCATCCGGGCCGTGCCCGTAGTACTGGGTCAACGGCGCATGGGGCGGCAGCGGCTTCAGGGTTTTCGTCGGTCCCTGCATGCTCATCTCGGTCGACTCCCTCCGGCTCTCGTCGTGCGGATCAATCGTAGCGGGCCCGGCCCCTCTGGCGCTGCCCATCTCTCTCGATTCCTCGCCCGGCGCCAGCCGGTGGGTGTACCCTGGGAGCTCTGGAGGACTCGCAGATGTCGCTGCCCAAGAAGTCGAAGGCCAACGTGATCCCGGGCATGCGCTACCACGACGCGCCGGCGGCCATCGAGTGGCTGTCCCGCGCCTTCGGGTTCGAGAAGA
>JAPUKG010000395.1 GCA_027295775.1 Pseudomonadota bacterium | reverse complement strand
CAGTCCTCGGCTAGCGAGGACATGGTCGGCGTGCGGTGGCTCAGGGCCAGGCGGGCGGTGCCGACCGCGCGCCCCACCGCCTCCGCGCGAACCGAGACGTCCCGGCTGCGTCCCACCAACCGCACGAGCCAGCGGCGCACGGCGGGCTGGGGCTCCAGGGCCACCACTCGCGCGCCCAGCTTCCGGAACGCATGAGTGCGGTCGCCCAGGTGCGCCCCCACGTCGAAGGCCAGATCTCCCGCCCCGACGAAGGGGCGGTAGAACGCCCGCAGCGCGCGCTGCCGGCCCGGCCGCCAATAGATGATCAGCGAGCGGACCAGGCCGAGCCACCGCTCAACGCGGCGCCACACTATCGGTCTCTCCTTGGGGCTTGGTTTCGATGTCGAGTTGGTGCTTCCGCCCTCCTGGCGGCGGCCACATCCGCGCCAGTGTTCCGTCCTGGACCACGAGGTGGTGGCGCAGCACCTCCGCCACGTGAATCGCCACGAGCGCCACCAGCAAGAAGGTCGAGAACCGATGCACGAGGGACGCCTGCGACGCGACCTCAGGCATCAGAGGAAGCATCGTCGGTAGCCGGAGCGAGTCCATCAGCTCGATGGGGAAGCCCTCCCCGACGACGCGCACGTAGCCGCTCCCCGCGACCACGACCAGGACCGCATAGATGGCGCCAGGCGCCACGACCACGAGCAGCACCACGCCGAGCCCCTTGTGCAGGACGAAGAGCCGGTCGATCGACCCCTGCCCGAGGCCGGGCGCGATCATCGCGATCCCCGCCGGGATCTGCACCAGCAGGAGGAGCACGACCGACCAGTGGAAAAGACGGGAGCAGCCCATTGACAAGCACCCACCCGGAGACCAGCCTGATCATCTTAATGAACACCCTCAGCAGCCGGAGACCCACAGGCGCATCATTCGGTCGACGGCCTCGGAGCAGGCTTTTTGAGCGAACCGTGGAGCGGCTCGCTCGCCCACGACGCTCGTTTCGGAGCACACGCTGGCCCAACGATACCACCTGACCGAATGGCGCACAAAGCGGAAAGAGGACTCTTCGAGCTCAAGCAGGGGCGAGCTCTTCGTGTGACCGATAAGGCCCGGAGTGTGTGCGCCCTGGTCGCCGCGGTCGAGGGTCTCGCCCCGGACCGGCTGGAGCAGCTCCGTGCCCTGGGCACGCCGCTTCGGGTGGTGGTTACACATCATCGTGGTCGAGCGATGGGCATTGACGCGCACGAGGGCGAGTCGAACCTCAGCATTGGACTCGGCGGGGGCGAGACGCCCCAGACGATCCTGAGACTCGCGACGGAGCCGATAGCCGATCAGTCGGAGCCCCTGCCCCGCTTCGACGCACGTCCGGCGACCCCTACCGAATCGGCAGGATTGGCGCTCACTCGATTCGGACGTCTCCTTCCGGCCGTCGTGAGCGTGGAGGTGGATCCCGGCTCCCCGGCGCTCATGCGCTGGATCGAAGACGGGACGATTCTGGACGTCTCGAAGGAGGAGGTCGAGGGCGCCGTGGCCCGGTCCGGGATCGAGGTCACCAGCGTGGCTGCGGCACTGGTTCCGTTGGCCGACGCCGAGGACTCCCGCTTCGTATTCTTTCGCGAACGCGGGGGTTTCCTGGAGCACGTGGCGGTTCTGATCGGCCCTCGAACAGACTGGCCCGATCCGGTGCCGGTGCGTGTCCACTCGGCCTGCATCACAGGCGACTTGTTCGGCAGCCTGCGCTGTGACTGCGGTGAGCAGCTCCGCGGGAGCCTCCGCCACTTCAAGAATCGGGGCGGAGGCGTGCTGGTGTACCTAGCGCAGGAGGGCCGCGGCATCGGACTGGGCAACAAGATCCGCGCCTACAACCTCCAGGATAATGGTTTGGACACCGTCGACGCCGACGGCGTGCTCGGCTTCGGCGCCGACGAGCGGCACTACGACGCGGCAGTGGCGATTCTGCGCCACCTCGAGATCGCGCGTGTCGAGCTCCTCACCAACAACCCCGACAAGGTGAAGGCGTTGGAGGAGAGCGGCATCGAAGTCGCCGAGCGCACTCCCCTCTACGGCGGAATCAATCGGCACAACCTGCGTTACGTCCAGGCCAAGGCAGACCGCTCGGGCCACTGGCTGATGGACATGATCTCGCAGCGCGTCTCGGCGGACTAGGCGCCCGGCCATGCCGGCGGAAGTGCGTAGTGAGTTGAGTCCCTCCGCTGGCCGCCCTCATGGCAAGTTCCTAGGATCAACGTCGGGATCGCGCTTGCGGTAGCCCAGGCAGCGCGCGCCAAGGCCCGTAACCGCACCCCCCGAAGCGCCATCGAGGGATGCGAATCCCCCTAACGACCAGGCGCTGAGACTGACGGGAGCGCGATCTCGATCTTACGGAGCAGCAGGCCCGACTATCGTGCGACCGTACGAACCGGCAGCTCGAAGCCGGATCCATCCGCAGGCAGCAGGTGCACGACACTGACCGCTAATGGGCTGGGAAGCATGAGGTCGGCGCCCACCACGGCCGGACCGCTCCGAAGCTTCCGTAGTCTTGG
>JAPUKG010000394.1 GCA_027295775.1 Pseudomonadota bacterium | reverse complement strand
CCCTCGAGCTCGCACTCGTCGATGCCGGCGAGATCGCGAACGGCGCACCCGTCCGGGTCGACGCAGCCGAGTCCGCGCCGCCGCGAGTCCTGGTCAGCGTCAACGCGTCGCCCTGGGCCACCATCGAGGTGGACGGGCGCGACGTGGGCCTCACCCCGCTCGCCGATCTCCCGCTGGAGGAGGGCGAGCACGAGTTCCGCGCAGCCCTCCCCGATGGCCGGGTGTTCGTGCGCACGGTGCGGGTCACCCCGCTGAACCGCCGCGTGATCTTTCCCTGAGCCCAGTCCTGGTGATCCGATTCCCGGCGCTCGTGCTCTTCCTGACGCTCCCGCTCGTGGCAGCGGTCCCCGCGATCGCGGCCGACGACGAGCCCTTCGAGATCCTCTCGATCCCCGGTGACGGCCGCACGGTGGCGGCGGAGCTCGCCGACCTCAACGGCGACGGCCGCACGGATCTGTTGCAGATTGCGATCATCGGGATCCCGCCCGCCGAGCGGCGTCTCATTCGCGTGCGCTACCAGACCGCCGAGGGCACCCTGCCCGAGCTGCCCGATCTGGAAGTCGAGGTCCCGGCAAACAGCGCGGTCTACGACATGGCCGATCTGCGCGACACGCCTGGCGACGAGATCGTATTCCTGCGCCCGGATCGGCTGACGATCGTGTCCCTGGCGAGCCCGCCGGGCCAGCGCTGGGACCTCCCGGTTCCCGGCGCCAACACCGTCGGGGCCGCCCAGGACGAGCGGGGCCTCGATCCCTTCCGCCTGGTCTGGAACGACTTCGGACCCGAGCCCTGGCTCCTGGTGCCCCAGCTCGGCCGTATGACCGCCCTCTCGCCCCGGGGCGAGGTGCTCGCCACGTTCGCGGTGGGCGCTCGCGCCAACTATTTCGTTCCCTCGAAGCCCAGCCTCTACTTCATGGAGAGCGACATCCAGCTCTTCCTCGACTTCCCCGCCATCTCGGTGGCCGACGCGGACGGCGACGGCCGCGCGGACGTCATGGCCTCCACCCGCCACGACCTCCGCGTGTACCGGCAGCGCGACGACGGCAGCTTTCCCGTCGAGCCGGACCAGTTGTACGAGCTCGGCCTGGTCACGGAGTCCGACCACATCCGCGGCTCGGGTGGTGTGGCGACCCAGGCACGGGACTTCGACGGCGACGGCCGGGCCGACCTGCTGATCACCCACGTGAGCGGCAGCTTCGCCGACGCGCGCACCCAGACCATGGCCTACCTGAATCGCGGCGACCACTGGGATCTGGCGCACCCGGACCAGACCTACACCTCGGAGTCCACCCTGGGCTCGGCCACCCTGATCGACCTGGACGGGGACGGCGTGCTCGAGCTGGTGCGGGCCGGCATTCCGTTCAGCGTCCTGGAGTTCATCGAGGTGATCGTGACCCGCGCCATCGACGTACGGGTGGCGATCTACAAGATCGACGGCGAGGGCGGCTTCGCCAAGAAGCCGTGGCGGCGGATGAAGCTCGACCTCTCGCTCAGCTTCGACACCTTCCGCACGTCCGGCTTCCTGCCGACCATGCACGGCGACTTGAACGCGGACGGACATCGCGACCTGCTGCTGTCCGGAGACGGCGATCAGGTGGAGGTCTTCCTCGGCGGCCCCAAGCAGCGCTTCTCGGAGCCCGACGCCATCCAGAAGCTGGACACCCAGGGGGTGCTCCACCTCGGCGACTGGGACGGCGACGGTCTGACGGACCTGCTGATCTTCAACCCGCACGAGCCGGGCAGCCCGACTCGGATCGCGCGCAACCGGGGACGCCTCTGACCGCGCCGGGCGGTGGAGGGCTATTCCTCTTCGTCCTCGGCCTCGATCACGACCCGCTTGCGCTGGCGGTCGCGGAAGCGCTGGATGCGCTCGCGCTCGATCAGGAGCATGAGCTCCTTGTTGCGCTTCTGGATCCGCTCCAGCTCGAGGGCCAGCTCCCGCTCCGAGAGTCCTGACTTCTCGAAGGCGAAGTCCACCTGGGCGGTGCTCTCTCCCCCGTCGGAGGCCAGTGCGGTCACCTGGACCAGGTTCTCCCCCTCGGAGACCGGGACGAAGCCCGAGAACGTCCCGTCCGGCGACAGACTGACGTCGTAGGACACCTCCCGGGTGGTGAGGTTGGTGATCACCACGTCCTCGACGTTGGCGAAGGTGACTCCCTGCAGAAACGAGGTGATGTCGCCCGGATTTCGCGCCGGGGTGTACGAGCCGACGGTGAGCCGGGCCATCTCGGTCACCGCCACGGGAGCCGCCAGGGCGTGTCGCCCGAGCGCGTAGGTGTTGACCACGATCCCGGCCCGTCGGGCCAGGCGCGCGGCGTTGATCGCCGCCTCGGTGTCCTCGGGATCGGCACTGCTCCCCATCCCGAACGGGAAGGTGGGCACGCCGTCGGTCAGGAAGAGTACGATCTTCTTGGCACCCTCCCGCGGCTGGCTCTCCGCGCCCGAGATGCCGGCGAGCTCACGGACGACGAGCTGGATCGCGGCGGAGAAGTTGGTCGCGCCGAACGGGCCGCGACGGGCGATCTCGTCCAACGCCCTGCGCACCCGATCGAAGTCCGAGGTGAGCGGTACCTGCAGGATCGCGTCCTGCTGATCGAAGCGCTTTCGCTTGCCCGTGTCCGGATCCACCTCGCCGGAGAAGCTGATCACACCCACGCGGGTGCGCTTCGGGTCGAGCACCTCGAGCAGCAGGTGAGCGGCGCGGATCTCGGCGGCGAGAATCGTGTCCTCCGGATCCGAGCACACCATGTCGTCCGGATAGGTGCCCGGCGCGATCAGCTCCTCGTGGGGGTTGAAGCCGACGTCTCCGTCTTCGTCCACGTCGCTCCCGCTCGGGTAACGGGTGGAGTGGGAGACGTCGAGCGTGAGCATCACGTCGAAGTCGAGGGCGTCGCCGCTTCCGGACTGGGCGCTTCCCCGGATGGCGGCCAGGTGGACCTTGCTCTTGACCAGCTCGCCGGCCGTCGGCGAGTCGATGCGCACGATGACGGGGGCGGAGGTGGATGCCTCTGCGGCGGCGGCAAAGGCCGGAAGGCTCGCGCCGCCGGAGATGAGCAGGGAGACGAAGAGCGCGAACACAACGGTCACCGCGAGCACCCGGATTCTCCTCGATCCCGGCGACCCACCGTGCCGAGGGCCGCAGTATAGAGCTATTCAGACCCCGGGGCCGCGGGCGGGTTCACGAAGCGGTCGATCTTCGACAGCCGCTCCTCGATGCGCTGGAGCGTCTCCATGCTCACCGTTCCCACGATGGCCAGGCTGTCGGCGGAGCAGTGCTCGAGGGTGTCGTCCTCGCTGTGCCAGTAGAGCCCGGGCGGCTCGTCGCCT
>JAPUKG010000393.1 GCA_027295775.1 Pseudomonadota bacterium | reverse complement strand
TCATCGCTCACGCGGCGTTGCTGGGTCAGGGTTGCCCCCATTGCCCAAAATTCCCGACTGCTGCCTCCCGTAGGAGTCTGGACCGTGTCTCAGTTCCAGTGTGGCTGATCATCCTCTCAGACCAGCTACCCATCGGAGCCTTGGTGAGCCTTTACCTCACCAACAAGCTAATGGGACGCGGGCTCATCATCGGGCGATAGCTTTCAAGAAGAGGCCACCTTTTCCCTCAATGTCCGAGGACATCGTGGGCTTATCCGGTATTAGCTCCAGTTTCCCGGAGTTATCCCAGACCCGTAGGTAGATTACCCACGCGTTACTCACCCGTGCGCCGCTTTACTCGCCACCCGAAGGCGACTTTCTCGCACGACTTGCATGTCTTAAGCACGCCGCCAGCGTTCGTTCTGAGCCAGGATCAAACTCTCCAGTTCAAACCTAGCCGGGGCGTCGAGCACGAATGCTCTCGGCCCCGTTGTTCGGAGAAAACGACTCGCATCCCTCCGCGTACGGAGAGACACGGCCGTGACAAGGAATACTTGTAGGCCCGTTCGTCCGATCGGGTGGTTCCTGAACCCGATCAGACCGCACGCTATTCAGTTTTCAAAGAGCGGACGAAGCCTTCGCCAGGGCTTGTGTGGAGCCCCGAAGACACGATCAGCGTGACCGATGGTTTCGCTGTCCCCCGGGAGGACCATTCCCGGCGGGCGGCGTAATTTGCCAAACCCGCAACTTCCCGTCAAGTGGGCGGTTTTCCGCATCAAACGGGGTGCTCGACGAGCGCCCGTGGTCCCCGCGGGACCGCACTGAGCGAGGGGCTCCCGCGCCCACTTAGGGGCGGAGTTGCAGGCGGGCAAAGCGTCGCTTGCCCACCTTCAGCAAGTAGGAGCCAGCGCCCAGCCGCAGGGTCGGGTCGGCCACGCGCGTCTGGTCCACGTGCACGGCCCCCTGGCTCACCAGGCGGCGGGCCTCGCCCCGCGACTGGGTGAGCGAGAGCCGCTCGAGGATCTCGAGCAGCCCCATTTCGTCCGCGCCGTCGAGCGCGAGGGTCGTTTCGGCCAGGTCGTCCGGGAGCTGCTTGCGCTGCACCACCTTGCGGAAGTGCTCGGCTCCGCGCTCGGCGCCGGCCGCGCCGTGGAAGCGCGCCACCAGAGCCGCCGCCAGCTGGTGCTTGCGGCCCAACGGGTCGTCGTCGGAGGACACCTCCATGCCGAGGGCGGTCACCTCCTCGTCGCGCACGCCCAGGATCCGGTAGTACTCGGTCATCAGCACGTCCGAGATGCTCATGAGCTGGCCGTACATCTCCTCGGGCGCCTCGCGGATACCGATGGCATTGCCCAGGCTCTTGGACATCTTCTCGCTGCCGTCGACGCCGACCAGCAGGGGGTGGGTGATCACCGCCTGCGGCGCCTGGCCGTAGTCGCGCTGGATCTCGCGACCCACCAGCAGGTTGAACGTCTGGTCCGAGCCGCCGAGCTCGACGTCAGCCTCCAGGGCCACGGAGTCGTAGGCCTGAACCAGGGGGTAGAGGAGCTCGTGGACCGAGATGGGCTCGCCGCCCTTGTAACGCCGGGCGAAATCGTCGCGCTCGAGGAGCCGGGCGACGGTGTAGCGCGAGCAGAGCACGATGAAGTCCTCGGGCGACATCTTCCCCATCCACTCGCTGTTGAAGCGGATCTCCGCACGCTCCACGTCGAGGAACTGGCTCGCCTGCTCCACGTAGGTGGTGGCATTGGCGCGCACGGCCTCCTCGTCGAGCGCAGGGCGCGTCTTCTTGCGACCCGAGGGATCGCCGATCCGGGCGGTGAAATCGCCCACCAAAAAAATGGGGGTGTGTCCCAGATCCTGGAAGCAGCGCAGCTTCGAGAGCACGACGCCGTGGCCCAGGTGGATGTCCGGAGAGGAGGGGTCGAGGCCGAGCTTCACCCGCAGCGGGCGCTTCTTGCGAAGCGCGCCCTCCAGCCGCTCGCGCAGCTCCGACTCGCCGTAGAAGTCGACGCAGCCCTCGCGCATGAGCGCGATCTGGCGGTCGACCTCGTCCTTCAGCGCGCTCACGGCGTCCCCCCTCGAATCAAGCCGCGTTCTGTCACAACGGCGTCCATGCCTCGATCAGCCGGACCCGCGGGCACCTCGTCGACGATCTGAAACGACGCGGCGAGTCCGAACAGGATCGGGCTCGCGGCACGCCCCGGCGGAAACGTCCTGTCGTAGTAGCCCCTTCCCCGGCCCAGGCGGCCGCCTCGAGCGTCGAAGGCCACCCCCGGCACGATCACGAGATCCCCGGGCCCGAGCTCGACCGCCTCCGCTTCGGCGGGCGGCTCGAGCACACCGTAGCGCCCAGGGCGGAGGTCGTCCCAATCCCCTGTTGCCGCGAACTCGAGACCGGTGTCGGTGCACCGGGGCACGACCCAGCGCTTGCGCACCCGGCGCAGCTCCTCGTAGAGGCGCCGCGTCGAGACCTCGTCCGACCTCGCGGCGTACAGGGCGACGACCCGGGCGCGCGCGAACTCGGGAGTCGCCACGACCAGGGTTGCGGCGGCGGCGCCCACCGCTGCCGACTCCGCCGCGGAGAGCGCGCGGCGCAGCGGCGCCATCTGGCGGCGCAGCGCGCGCTTTCGCTCCGCCAGATCCACGCGCCGACGGGGCCGGTCAGGAGTCCGCGAGCGCCGACTCGGCGATGTCGATCAGCTCGCGGATGCGCTCGGGATCGGGCCGGCCCTGCGTCTCGCGCAGCCCGATCAGCTCGCGCGCCAGGTTGAGCGCGGTGAGCACGGCGACGTCGAGGGAGTCGATGGTTCCGGTTCGGTCGCGGATGCGGCCCATGGTGCGGTCGACGGCGCGAGCCGCGTTCTGCAGCAACGCTTCGTCGTCGCCACGAACCCGGTACTCCTGCCCGTTGATCTGAAGCGCGACGGAGTCCTTCGCCATTGTTACTCGCTCCCGGGATCGAGCGACGCTTCCAGTCGCGCGTCGACTTGATCCACCTGCGCGATCAGATCGTCGAGCCGCTTGAGCGCATCTTGTCGATGCTGATTGAGATCCAACAGCTTGTCGTCGAGGGTCTGGATCCGGCGGTCGCGCTCGTCCAGCTGGCCGCGCAACTTCGCGTTCTGCCTCTGGAGCTTCTGACCCTGCGCCGCGAGGGCCCGCACCGCGCGCTCGAGTCGGTCCAGATCCAGTGTACTCGCGCTGTTTCGGTCGTTGGAAATCGTCACACCCCGTTTGCCGTCGGACAATCCTATCGGGGGACGGCGAATCCCGTCAAGCAATCGTTGCTTCTACACCAGGGCGCTTCGTGATTGGAGCCGGGATCGGCCCATCAGGTACTGGTCCACGGCGCGAGCCGCCTCCCGTCCCTCCCACTGCGCCCAGACGACGAGGGACTGTCCCCTGCGGCAATCGCCGGCGGCGAAGACCCCGGGCTCGCTGGTGGCGAACTCCCCCGTGTCGGCCATCACATTCCCGCGCGGATCGAGCCGCACGCCCAGTCCCTCGACGATCCCCGCGTGGACAGGATGCAGGAAGCCCATTGCGAGCAGGACGAGATCGGCCGGCATCTCGAAGTCCGAGCCCGGGATCTCCTCCAGGCGCGGACGACCGCTCTCGTCGGGCTCGCCAAAGCGCACTTCCACCCCCACGAGCTTCTCGACCCGGCCGTTCCGGCCCTCGAAACGCTTTGTCATCCGGGCGTATTCGCGGGTTCCGCCCTCCTCGTGCGAGCTGGAGGTGCGAAACAGCAGCGGCCAGCTGGGCCACGGCGTCGTGGGCGAGCGGTGGTCCGGGGGCCGCTCGAGGAGCTCGATCGACGTGACGGAACGCGCCTTGTGGCGGTGGGAAGTCCCAACACAGTCCGAGCCCGTATCGCCTCCCCCGAGGATCACCACATGGCGGTCGCTGGCCAGGATGTCCTTGGCCGGATCCAGCTCGTCGCCCGCCCCCCGCCGGTTCTGCTGGGTCAGGAAGTCCATGGCGAAGTGGATGCCGTCGAGATCGCGTCCCTCGGTGGGCAGGTCCCGGGGCTCCTCGGCGCCGAGGCATAGAAGGGCGGCATCGAAGCTGCGGCGAAGCTCGGCGGCGGACAGATCCTGTCCGACGTGAACGCCGGTCTGGAACGAGACTCCCTCCTGGCGCATCTGGTCGAGCCGGCGGTCGATGATCCACTTCTCGAGCTTGAACTCGGGAATGCCGTAGCGGAGCAGTCCGCCGATCCGATCGTTCTTCTCGAACAGGGTCACCGTGTGTCCGGCGCGGGAGAGCTGCTGCGCCGCCGACAGCCCCGCGGGCCCGGACCCCACCACCGCCACCGAGCGGCCGGTCCGCCGCTCGGGCTTCACGGGCACGACCCAGCCCTGCTCCCACCCGGTCCGGATGATCTCCCATTCGATCTGCTTGATGGTCACGGCGTCGTCGTTGATGCCGAGAACACACGCCGCCTCACAGGGGGCCGGGCACACCAGCCCCGTGAATTCGGGGAAGTTGTTGGTGGAGTGCAGGCGGAGGAGCGCGTCTTCCATCTTGTCGCGGTAGAGCAGGTCGTTCCAGTCCGGGATGATGTTCCCCAGCGGGCAACCGCTGTTGCAGAACGGGATCCCGCAGTCCATGCAGCGGGCCGCCTGGGCCTTCACCCGCTCGATCGGGGCATCCGCCTGGACCTCGTTCCAGTCCCGCAGGCGCTCCTCGACGGGGCGGTAGGGCGTGTCCTCTCGCCCGTACTCGAGGAAGCCGGTCGGCTTAGCCATCGCCGGTGTGTGCCTCCAAGCGCGATTCGAGCGCCAGCTTCAGGTCCCGCGGGAAGACCTTCACGAACTTCGGCGCGTAGGTGTCCCACTTGCGAAGCACCTCGTCCGCCCGTTCGCTGCGCGTGTACTGGAAATGGCGGCGGACCATGCGCTGGACCGTGTCGAGATCGTCGGCGCCCATCTCCTCGAGGTCCACCCGCTCGAGGTTGACCCGACCGCGGAACTCGCCGTCGAGATCCAGCACGTATGCAAAGCCGCCGCACATGCCGGCTGCGAAGTTGCGACCGGTGGAGCCCAGCACCACCACCAGACCGCCGGTCATGTACTCGCAGCCGTGATCGCCGACGCCCTCCACCACCGCGTGAGCCCCGCTGTTGCGCACGCAGAAGCGCTCGCCGGCCACGCCCTGGAAGTACGCCTCGCCGCCGGTGGCGCCGTAGAGGACGACATTGCCGGTGATGATGTTCTCGGCGGCGGTGTACTTCGCCCCCTGCGGGACGCGGACGATGATCTTGCCGCCCGACAGGCCCTTGCCACAG
>JAPUKG010000392.1 GCA_027295775.1 Pseudomonadota bacterium | reverse complement strand
GGCCTGGCTGACGCCCCGGAACTGGAAGCGGCTGCATACGGTGGGCGGCTACTGGGTGTGGGCCATCTTCGCCCAGAGCTACATCCCGCGCGTCGCAGTGGAGCCCGGCTACGCGCCGTTGGCCCTGCTGGTGCTGGGCATTCTCGGACTCCGGCTCGGGGTTCGCCTGAAGAGCCGGCGAACGGCTTCCGCCTAATCCAGGGGGCGCGCTAGCGGCAGGACGTTGTCGGCGCGCTGTGGCTCCTCTTCGCGGAGCGCGGCGAGCGCAGCGCGGACAGGCGGAGTTGCCCATCGCGTGATGCGAGTCACCGGCAGCGCGCCTTTGATAGAGTAGGCGGGGCATGCCGGACGCCTTCCGATCCCGCTACGGGCCCCGCGCCCTGGTTGCCGGCGGCTCGGTCGGTCTCGGGGCGGAGTGGGCGCGGCAGCTCGCCGCCCGCGGACTGGACCTGGTGGTCGTCGCGGAGAGCGACGATCCCCTGAAGGCCCACTGTGAGGCGCTCGCCCACGAGTACGGGGTGGACGTGCGCTCCGCGGTGATCGACCTGGCCGACGCCGACGTCCTCGACCGGGTGCAGGCCGAGCTCGGCGAGCTCGAGATCGGGCTGCTCGTCTACAACGCGGCCCAGTCCTACGTGGGAAATTTCCTCGATCAGGACCTCGACGGGAAGCTGCGCACCCTCGACGTCAACTGCCGCGGACCGCTCCTCCTGGCGCACCACTTTGGTCGCGCCATGGCCGAGCGCGGGCGCGGCGGGATCGTCCTGATGAGCAGCCTCTCGTGCCTCCAGGGAACGCCGCTGGTCGCGACCTACGCCGCCACCAAGGCCTTCAACCTGATCCTGGGCGAGGCGCTCTGGGAGGAGCTGCGGCACCTCGGGGTGGATGTCCTCACCGTGATCGCCGGCGCCATGCGCACACCGGGGTGGGAGCAGACCCGCCCCGACCAGAGCCGCTTCTCACCGCCGGTGATGGAGGTGGAGCCGGTCGTGCGCGAGGCGCTCGGTGCGCTCGGCCGGACGCCGAGCATCGTGCCCGGGCGCGCCAACCGCTGGTCCGCGCGACTGCTCTCGCGCCTGCTGCCGCGCAAACGTGCGGTCGAGACCATGGGCCGTTCGATGCGCTCGCTGTACGCCGACCAGGTTAAGAGGCAGCCGATCCCTTCAGGAACCCGATCAGCGCGCGATTGACTTCGTCCGGCGCCTCCTGCTGCACCCAGTGCCCCGCGCCCTCGATGAGCTGCACACCCGCGAGGTTCGGCAAGAAGCCATCCATCATCGCGACCATCGGGTTGCCCTTTCCCTCCGGCCCCTGCATCACCGGGTCGAGGGCGCCGGCGACGAAGAGGGCCCGACTGGCGAGGGACGCGCCGGCCCACGGGGCGGTGAGCTCCCAGTTGCGGTCGAGGTTGCGGTACCAGTTGAGCCCGCCGCGGAACCCGGTGCGCTCGAACTCGGAGACGTAGAAGTCGAAATCCGCCTCGCTGAGCCAGTCCGGGAGCTTCTCCGGGTCGACCATGGCGTCGAGGAAGCGCGCCGTTCTGGGCAGGTCCAGATTCCAGCTCCGCTCCGGGGCCGATCCGGACGCCGTGTGGAGGAGCATGCGCAGCGTCCTCCGCGGGTCGGCCTCGAACTCCGCCTCGGCTACGCCGGGCTCCTGGAAGTAGAGGATGTACACGAACCGGTCGCCGGCCATGGCCGTCATCATCTCGGTGGGGCGCATGGGCATGCGCGGGATGTACGGAACGCTCATGCCCACCACCGAGGGGAAGCGATCGGGTCGCAGCAGAGCCGCGCTCCACGCCACCAGGGCGCCCCAGTCGTGGCCGACGATGGTTGCCTCCCGGTTCCCGCCGCCGAGCGCTTCGGTCAGGCCCACCACGTCGCCGACCAGATGGAAGATGGAGAAGTCGTCGATCGACTCCGGACAGTCGGTCTGGCCGTAGCCGCGCATGTCGGGGGCGACGACGTGGAAGCCCGCCTCGGCCAGCGCCGGGAGCTGATGGCGCCAGGAGTACCAGGACTCGGGCCAGCCGTGACACAGCAGCACCAGGGGACCTTCGCCCGCTTCGGCCACGTGCATCGAGATTCCGTTGCAGGTGAGCTTTCGCTGGCGGATCTCGGTCATGGCGGGAATCATACCCGAACGGAGGTGGACCGATGAGCGCGGGCACGGGATTCGGCGGAAGAACGGCCATCGTCGGAGTGGGCGAGACGGACTACGTCCGCGGATCCGAGCGCACGTCGGTAGAGCTCATGCTCGAGGCGGCCCGGACTGCGATCGCCGACGCGGGTCTCCGGCCCAGCGACGTGGACGGGCTGGTGCCGCCGCCGATCCTGATCACCGCCGAGCAGCTGGCGGCCAATCTGGGCATCGAGGATCTCCGCTATGCGTCGACCGTGAACATGGGCGGTGCGAGCCCGACGGCGGCCCTGCAGACGGCCGCCATGGTCGTTGCCCAGGGCGTCGCGAACCACGTCCTCGTGGTCCTGGGCTGGAAGGGCTACTCGGCCATCCGCTCGCGACCCGGCGTGCGCCGGGAGCGCATCCACATCGAAGCGATGATGCGCCCGATGCTCGACCACTACCTGGCCTTCGGCGTGGCCTCGGCGGCCCAGCTCTACGCGCTGATCGCCACCCGTCACCAGCAGCTCTACGGCACCACGGCCGAGGACACCGCGGCGGTGGCCCTGGCCTGCCGCCGCCACGCCCAGAACAACGAGAAGGCGCTGATGCGCGGCAAGGACCTCACCCTCGAGGACTATCTCGCCGCGCCCTGGATCAGCGAGCCCCTCCGCCTATTCGACTGCTGCCTCGAGACCGACGGTGCCTGCGCCGTGGTGGTCAGCGCCATCGAGCGCGCGCGCGACCTCCCCCACGTCCCGGTCACGATCCTCGGTGCGGCACAGGGCCACCCCTATCCCGCCGACGACATCCCGTCGCGGCGCGATCCCTTTCAGGTGGGTCTCTCCTTCGCGGCGCCGCACGCGTTCGGGATGGCGGGCGTCGACGTGCAGGACATGGACTTCCTGCAGATCTACGACTGCTTCACCTACGTGGTGCTGCTCCAGATCGAGGCGCTCGGACTGTGCGGGCGCGGCGAAGCGGGCGACTTCGTCCAGGGGGGACGGATCGAGCTGGGCGGCGAGTTCCCGCTCAATACCCACGGCGGGCTGCTCTCCCAGGCGCACGTGTGGGGACTCAATCACGTGGTCGAGGCCGCGCGCCAGCTTCGCGGCCAGGCCGGGCCCGCCCAGGTGGAGGGCGCGGAGCTGGGTCTGGTGACGGGGTGGGGCGACCTGGGGGACGGGAGTGTGGTGGTGCTGGGGAGGACGGGATGAGCGAGACTCCGCAGATTCCGCGACCGGTGCCCCGGCCCGAGGACGACATCACCGCCGAGTTCTGGCAGCACTGCAACCGGGACGAGCTGCGCTTCCAGCGCTGCACCGACTGCGGGACGTGGCGGCACCTTCCCCGGGTCATGTGCGCCCAGTGCGCCTCCACCGAATGGGAGTGGGCGCTCTCCAGTGGCCGCGGCCGTCTGTTCAGCTGGACCGTGACCCACCGCTCTCCCCATCCCGCGTTCCGCGGGGAGGTGCCCTTCGTGGTAGGGATCATCGAGATGGAGGAGGGCGTGCGCATGCTGTGCCGGATCCGGGAGATCGCGCCGGAGGACCTGGCTCTCGACCTCCCGTTGGAGGTCGGCTTCGAGCGCGCCAACGACGAGACGTCGCTCCCGTTCTTCCGGCCCGCCCAGGAGGCGGATTCAAGCGACTAGGGGCAGCCGCACCGTGAAGCAGGCGCCGTCGCCGGGCGTCGACTCGAGCGCCAGACTGCCGCCGTGCTCGCGCAGGATGTCGAAGGCGATGCTGAGGCCCAGGCCCGTCCCCTCGCCCGGACCGCGGGTCGTGAAGAACGGGTCGAAGATCCGGTCCTGGAGATCGAGCGGCACCCCCGGCCCGTTGTCGTGCACCCGAACCACCGCGCTCTCGCCCTCCACCCCCGTCTCCACCCGGATGCGTCCGTCGGGGTCCTCGCCCAGGGACTGCTTGGCGTTGAGCAGCAGGTTGAGCACCACCTGTACGAGCCGGTCCGCGTAGCCGGGGACCTGGGGAAGGTTCTCGGCGAGCGCCGTCTCGACGGCGACCCGTTGGTTCCGGTGGAGGGCGGCCAGGCGCAGTGCCTCGCCGACCATGGCGTTCAGGTCGACCTGGCCCTCCCGCTCCGACGGCGCGCGCGAGAATCGGAGCAGACCGTCGACGATGCGGCCGATGCGATCGAGCCCGACCAGGCTCTCCTCCACCACCTCCCCGAGCTCCTCCAGCTCTTCCGGAGCTCGCCTGTCGCCGCCCCTCAGGTGCTTGTCGACGAGGGTGCCGAGCTGCTGGAGGTGCACCAGGTTGGCGCGCACGAAGGCCAGCGGGTTGTTGACCTCGTGGGCGATGCCGGCCGCCAGGATCCCGACGCTCTCGAGCTTCTGCCGCTGGCGCAGCATGCGCTCGCCCTGGCGCTCGGCCGTGCGGTCCCGGAGCACCAGGTAGCGTCCCGCGGGCTGGCCGCCGCGCGGGCTGACGCCGTCTGTGGTCACCTGGATCGTGCGCCCGTCCGCGGTCTCGAGCTCCGTCTGTACGCCGCGATGCGCCGCGACGGCGCCTTCGAGCCCGAGCCCATCGAGGACGGTCTCCAGCGGCTGGCCGCGAAGCGCGGCACCGGAGCGGTCCAGGATCCGCTCCGCCGCGGGATTGGCGTCCAGGATCCGCCCATCCTCGTCGGCCAGCACCAGCCCGTCCTCCAGGTGCTGGATCACGTCGCGCTGGACGACCGGACCGGCCTCGAAGAGCCCGTAGCGATGGATGCCCAGCACGAGGCAGACGGCCGTGATGCCGAGAGCGCCGGAGGTGAGCGGATAGTCGAGAGGCAGCCAGCGCGCCGTGTACGCGGAGTGGGCCGCCACCGGCGCTATGATCCCGCCCACGATCAACATCAGCCGATGCCGCCCCGCCCGCGGTTCGCGCGCCCAGAGCCGCGCAATCACCACGAGGGCCCACGCCACATAGCCGTAGCACCAGGCCTGGAAGGCCCAGTAGAAGGGTCCGGCGCGGTCGAGGGGGTGGTCGCCCGGGGGCATCGACTCGCGGCTCAGCTGATAGAGGTGGTGCGACTCGTTCGTCAGCATCACAGTGGCAAAGAGCGCGAAGGGAACCGCCACGCTGAAGTTCGCGGCCGGGCTGTGCTCGAACACGTCGACCCGCCCATAGTGGACGATCGTCAGCAGGAAAAATGGGAGCAGGGCGCAGGAACTCAGCTGGGCGAGGATCGCCCCCGCGTCCGAGGCGTCGTCTCCGAGCCCCGCATAGCGCAGCATCATGGCGACGCCCCACGCGAGGATCATCCCGAGCAGACCCGTCAGGTACCAATGGACCGCCGTCTTCTGCCGCCGCAGGGCCGTGTACACCACCAGCGATAGGACCAGGGGGATCGCGAGACCAGTCTGGACGACGACGGGGTGCATGAGCAGACCCCCTGAATCGGCCATCTCGACCCTCGCCCTGAGGTGGATGGGCAGACGCCTTCGCCGATGGTGTAGTCGCGCTTACTGCGGCGTTCAGGATTGATCAGATCTCTCTCCGCCGACCCGGTGCTAGCGTGGCCCGATGTCCGGCTTCGTCGAGCAGCTCCGGTGTCGCGGGCGCGGGGCCGTTCCGCTGACACTGGAAATCACGCCACCCCGCGCCGCCCGGCCCGAAATCCTTCGGCGCAGAGCGCGCCTGCTCGGATCCCGCGCCGCCGCGGTCAATGCGATTCAGCGGCCCGATCGCATGACCAGCCTCGAGGCGTCGATCCGGCTGAAGGCGGCGGGCCTCGATCCCGTCTGGCACCTGGCGACCCGCGGCCGGGGCGGGGCCGAGGTGCGCACCGAGATCGAAGCCGCGGCGGACGCGGGTCTCGACCTGGCGCTGTGCATCCGGGGCGACCACGCCGCCGCCGACGAGATCGACACGCCGCGGGTGCGCGATGCCGTGTCCTGGGTCCGGGAGGCGATTCCGACGGCGGGGATCGGCGTCACCCTCAATCCCTACGGTCCCCGCGATCGCGTGCTCGCCAACCTGGTGCGCAAGCTCGAGGCTGGCGCGGACTTCGTGCAGACCCAGCCGGTCTTCTCTCCCGAGCTCCTGCGGCCCTTCGCCGAGGCACTCCGGAGGCGCGTCCCCGGCTTTCGGCTCGTGCCCATGGTGATGCCCCTGGTCACACTCCGCGCGGCGGAGCACCTGCGCAAGCGCTTGGGTCTTTCGCTCCCCGTCGCGCTGCTCCGTGCCCTCGAGACCGGAGGCGAGGACGCCGGCTGGCGCGCGTTCGAGGACACCCTGGTCTCCCTGCGCGAGAGCGGGCTCGCCGACGGCTTCGCGATCATGACCCTCGAGACCGATCCGCCGGCGCGCTTCCAGGCGCGCCTGGTACGGGTCTTCGATAGGGTCTTGCCGCGTGAGGGGCGCTGAACTCGAGATCCGTCGCAACCTGGTGATTCCCGCAGGCGAGCTCCGGGAAACCGCGAGCCGGGCCGGCGGGCCGGGCGGCCAGCACGTGAACAAGACCAGCACCCGCGTCACCTTGCGCTGGAACGTGCTCGAGAGCGCGGTCCTGAGCCAGGCCCAGCGGGCGCGGCTCTGCTCCCAGCTGGCTCACCGGATCACCCGGCGCGGCGAGCTGGTGGTTCACGCGGGGCGCTCGCGGGTGCGCTCGCGAAATCGCGAGCGGGCCCGAGCGCGGCTGGCGGCGCTGGTGCGCGAGGGCCTGGCGGTTCGGCGCACGCGCATGGCCACCCGCGAGAGCCGCGCCTCCAAGGCGCGCGCCCTCGAGGCCAAGCGGCGGCGGGGTGCCCGCAAGCAGCGCCGCGGCCGGGTCCGCGCCGACGAGGAGTGACTCGCCTCAGGGGTTCGAGGGAGGAGAGACGCGCAGAGGCATCTCCGCCGCGGGCTCGTGTTCCGGCATGGGCTCTGCCTCGGGCAAGGGTGCTACGCGGCGGCCGTACGCCCGCGCCGCTGGAGCGGCGCTGGCACCGTGCAGGAACACGCTGGCCAGCACGGTCAGGATCACCGTGGCGAAGATCTCGTCGTGGTGGGGGATCTCCAGGCGCTCGACGATGAGCAGGCCGAACAGGATGGAGGCCAGGCCGCGGGGCCCGAACCAGCCCAGGAAGAGGACCGAGACCGGCCGCAGTCGGGTGCCGAAGAGACTGATCGCCACCGGGACCATGCGCACCACCGTCAGGCTCAGCACCGCGTAGAGCGCGACCGTCCAGTTCCAGTGCGGGGCGGACGGGAAGACCAGGAGCGCCCCGAAGAGCGAGAAGGTGACCAGCACCAGGAGCTGCCCCTCGACCTCGGTGAAGTCGTAGAGGCAGCGACACACCGAACGGGAGGTGTTTCCGAGGGTGAGTCCCGCGGCGAACGCGGAGAGGAACCCGTTCCCGCCGATCTCTTCGGCGATCGCGAACGCCAGGAGCGCGAGCGCCAGACCCGAGAGCTCCTGGAAGGCGTGGTTCATCCAGCCCGTGTCCGACGCGCGCTCGACGAGCTTGCCCCCGGCGTAGCCGACCGCAGCGCCGACCAGGGGGCCGAGGCCGATCTGGAGCGCCGTGTACGTGACCCAGGGTGTGACATCGGTCTCGGCCTGGGCCTCGGCCAGGGCGGCCAGGACCAACACCGCGGGCAGCGCGAGGCCGTCGTTGAGGCCGCTCTCGACGTTCAGGCTCTGGCGGATGCGCGCGGGAACCACCGGGTTGCTGATCACCGTCTGGCCCAGTGCGGCGTCGGTGGGCGTGAGGATCGCGGCGAGCAGCGCGGCCTCCGCCAGCGAGAGGTCGCTGAACAGCGCGACGCCGAGCACCGTACCCAGGGCGAGCGTCAGGGGCATGCCGACCCCGAGCAGACGCGCCGAGAGGCCGACCTGGCGACGGAGTGCCGCCAGATCGATGCGCGAGGCGTCGAGGAAGAGCACCAGGATCAGCGTGAGCTCGGCAAAGGCGTGAACGGCGCCCGTCCCCGCGTCGACGCGAACCCAGTCGAGTCCCCCCGAGCCGACCAGCAGCCCGAAGGCGACGAAGGCCATGGGCGGGGTGAAGGCGCTCGTCTGCAGCCGCTTCGAGACCAGGCCGAACAGCAGGATCAGGCTTGCGAGCCCCATCAGAACGCCGATGTCCATCACCCCTCCTCGGCCGCCCCCGTGTTATAAGGCAAACGGGAGCGCCCGGTCCATGAGCCGCATCTTCGGCGAGATCCGACAGAATGGCTACGTCGTCCGCGACATCGAGGCGGCGATGGTGCACTGGACCGAGGTCCTCGGGGTGGGTCCCTTCTTCTACTTCGAGCGAGTCCCCGTGGAGGACTTCCGCTACCGCGGGGAGCCCTCGCCCCTCGAGGTCAGCATCGCCCTCAGCAACTCGGGATCCCTCCAGGTGGAGCTCATCCAGCAGCGCAACCGCGCTCCCTCCATGTACCGCGACTTCCTCGACGCCGGCCGCGAGGGATTGCAGCACGTCGCCTACTGGACCGAGGAGATGGACGCGACCCTCTCGCGCATCGAGAAGGCGGGCTACGAGATCGGCCAGTCGGGCAACATCGGGGAGGGCGGCCGCTTCGTCTATCTGTGCACCGAGGCGCATCCCGGCACGGTCGTGGAGGTCTCGGAGATCAGCGGCGTCAAGGGCCGCTTCTTCTCTCACATCGCCGAGGTGGCCGCCGCCTGGGACGGCTCGGAGCCCGTCCACAGGCTCGGCTCGTAGCCGGCCCGAAACCGACGAGGAGCGCTCGCATGCCCCGCATTCCCTATGCCGATCTCGACCGTGTCCACCCCAAGGTGCGCGCGGTCTACGACGCGCTTCCGGTCAAGATCAACCTGTTCAGGATGCTGGCCCACGCCGAGCGCAACTACCGTCCCCTGCTCGAGCTCGGCGGAACGATCCTGGCCCGGCAGGAGCTCTCGAGCAGGCTGCGGGAGTACGCGATCCTGCTGGTCGCCCAGCTCTCACGCGCCCGCTACGAGTGGGTGCAGCACGTGCCGATCGCCCTGGGTACCGGCGCCACCCAGGAGCAGGTCGACGCCATCGAGCGAGAAGAGCTGACGGCGGACTGCTTCGACGAGGAGGAGCGCGCGATCCTCGAGTTCACGCTCCAGGTGGTGCGCGATGTCCGGCCCTCGGACGAGATCCTGGAGACCGTGCGCAAGCGCCTGTCGGACCGCGAGCTGGTCGAGCTCACCCTGGCCATCGGCTTCTACATGACCATGGCGCGCCTGATGGAGACCACGGGCGTCGACGTGGACGCGCCGGCAGGCGATCAGATGGTCAAGCGGCTGGACGAGGTGAAGCTGCCTCTCGACTGAGCGCCCCGGTCTCTCGGACCGCGCGCCCCACCTGCTGGCCGTAGGACAGCTCCAGGTTGTGACCGTCCGGGTCGCGCAGGAGAGCCCAGTAGCCCACCGGCGGTCCCGTCCTCGGGCCCGAGATCGAGGCAGCCCTCGCCTCGGGCGCGCTCGCACAGCTGGTCTACCTCTTCGCGGCTGGCGCAGCCCACCCCCAGGTGCGCGACGCCCTCCAGGCGACCCTCGATGGAGTCGGCCTCGATCAGTACGATCACGAAGGGGCGCGAGAGGTCCGAGAGCCACACGATCCCGCGGCCGGCGCGGCTGCGGCGTCGGTGCACCACCTCCATCCGGGCGTAGCGCGCGTAGAAGTCGGCGCTGCGCGCGACGCTCGTGACCAGGAGCGCCACGTGGCTCAGGCCCACGTCCACCTGCGAAGACCGCGACATGCCTCGTGGATCGGCAGCTCCGCCGGGAAGCTGAGGGAATTCCTGTACGAACCCGGCTCTGGGTGGAATATCCTCCGGGGATGGCAGGCTCCGAGGCTGCACTGCGCAAGACCGAGTCGCCGTGGACCCTGATCTGTACCGCCATCGGCGGCCCGCGGGAGATCGCGGGCAAGCTCCGGCGCCTCGCGCGCACCGCCGGCATCTGGCTCCGCCGCGGTGAGGTCGAGCGCCGTCTCGACACGCTCCGGGAGGCAGGCCTGATCGACGCGCGGCTCCGGCCCACGCGGCTCCAGCTCTTCTTCGGCGGCTTCGACATGCTGCGCTTCGTGATCGAGCCCGCCGCCCGGGACTACTACGAGCAGCAGGGGATCTCGTTCGCCTTCCACCAGCTCCTGCGCGTGCTGGACGACCCGGTCTCCATGATCGATCCAACCGGCTTCGTCTCCGATCGCGACACGATCGTCGGTCACGTGATGCAGGTCGTGCACCTGAATCCGGTCTACGACCTCCAGCTCATCCAGATGTTCCCCGCCGGCCTTGCCCACCTCGAGGAACAGGTGCGCCAGATGGTGGAGGGCTCGCACCCGCGCCAGCGCACGATCTCGGCGATCGTCGAGGACCCCGGCTACCACGCGCGGCTCCTCGACTACGTGCGGCGCTACCGGGTGGATCCGAACACCGAGGCGCTCGTGCGCCAGGAGCAGACCCTGCGCGACGACCCGCGCTTCGCCGCGGCCGAGCGCACCTTCGCGACGCTCCCCGGCTTCGTCGACTACTGTCGCAAGCTTCCGACGCGATTCAGCACGCTGGCGCCGCGCTTCTTCCGCGTGCGCGAGTTCCCGGTCGATCAGGGCAGCGCGTAGGCGACGAGGGAGTCGCCCCGTCGCGTTCCCAGGGTCCCGTGACCCCCGGCTGCGATCACCACGAGCTGTCGCGCCCCGTTCTCCAGCCGGTAGGTCAGCGGCGTGGCCTGGCCGCCCGCCGGTAGCCGCGCGCGCCAGAGCGTCTCCCCGGTCTCGACGTCGAGGGCGCGGACGGTGCTGTCCATCGAGGCGCCGATGAAGACGAGACCACTGGCGGTGACGAGAGGGCCGCCCGCATGGGGCAGTCCCAGCTCGAGGTCGATCGGCACCGGCGCCTGTTCGCGAATCGATCCCAGCGGCACCTCCCAGCGCACCTGCCCGCTCTCCAGATCCACCGCGACGAGCGTGCCCCAGGGCGGCGGGTTGCACGGGATCCCGAGCGACGAGATCAGCACCTCCTGCTTCTGCACGTACGGCGTCCCCGTCTGGGGAAACAGCATGGCGAGCACACCGCGGCGCTCCGACCAGTCGACCTCGTCGCGGGGAACGGCGGTCTGCACGTTCGCCACCCGGTTGATGCCCAGGACCAGGAGCCGCCGCTCGGGGTCGTAGGCGGCGCTTCCCCAATTCGTTCCGCCCGCCACGCCCGGATACTGGATCGATCCCTCCAGGCTCGGCGGCGTGAAGATGCCGTCGTTGCGCAGCGTCGCCAGCTGGTCGCGACAGGAGGCGCGGTCCCACGGCGTGAGTCCCCAGGCCTCATCGGGGGAGAGCGTGTGCGGGTGCAGCGGCGGCGGGTGGGTGGGAAAGGGCTGGGTGGGCGAGAGCGTTTCTCCGGGAATCGGGCGCTGGGGGACCGGTCGTTCCTCGACGGCGTAGAGGGGCCGGCCGGTCTCGCGATCGAGCAGGAAGACGTGACCCATCTTCGTGGGCTGGGCGACGCCGGGAACCAACGCGCCGTTCACCGGCACGTCGAGGAGCGTGGGCTGGGACGAGACGTCGTAGTCCCAGAGGTCGTGGTGCACGGTCTGGAAGTGCCACACGACCTCTCCCGTGGCCCCGCGCAGCGCCACCACGGAGCTCGAGTAGTGGTCGATGCCGTGGCGCTGGCCCCCGTAGAAGTCGGGGCTCGTGTTGCCGGTGGGGACGAACAGGAGATCCCGCTCGGAGTCGGCCGAGAAGATCGACCACGCGTTGGCGGTGCCCACGTGGTAGGAGGGCGTGCCGTCGGTTTCGGGCATCGGCTCCGGCTTCCGTGGCGGCGTGCCCGGCGGCACCGGGTCGAAGGCCCAGCGCAGCGCGCCGCTGCGGGCATCGAATCCGCGCACCACGCCGGCCGGAGCGTCCACCCTGCGGTTGTCCGCGACCAGCGCGCCGACAGCCACCACGTCGCGGATGACGGTCGGCGGAGACGAGACGCCGTACTCGCCGGGGAACGCCTCTCCGATGCCCACCAGGAGATCCACCTGGCCGGCGCTCCCGAAGTCCGCGCAGGGTTGGCCGGTGCGCGCGTCGATGGCGATCAGGCGCGCGTCGACCGTCCCGGTGAAGATGCGCTCCCGGCAGGCGGAGTCTTCCGGCGCGGCGGGATCTGCCCAATAGGCGACGCCGCGGCAGGTCAGGTTCCTGATCTGCGCGGCATCGACCTCGGGGTCGTATACCCAACGCTCCGTCCCGGTCTCCGGATCGAGTGCGAAGACCCGGTTGAGCGGCGTGCAGTAGTAGAGCGTGTCGCCCACGACGATCGGCGTGGCCTGGAAGCTGCTCTTGCCGCGCGTCTCGTCGCTGTCGGCCAGGTCGCCGTGGTGGTGGGTCCACGCCAGCTCGAGCGCTGCGACGTTCGCCGGTGTGATCTGGTCCAGGGGGGAGTAGCGACGCCCCGCCGCGTCGCCCCCGTAGAAGGGCCAGGAAGCCGACGCTCCACCCGAGGCAATCGGCGCGGCGTCGCGACAGCCGGTGGCGAGCGCCGCCAATACGAGCGCGGCCGAGGCCAGCCGGAGCGCGACCGCGGGCGCGCACTGGTTCATCCGTCTGGGTCGAGGCGCAACACCCGGGCCACGCCGCCCTCGATCTGCCAGGTGGGCGCGTTCGAGTTCGAGGTCCAGATGCGTCCCTCGGCGTCGAAGTCGATCTCTCGGGTGTAGGTCACCCGGGTCGGCAGGGGGAACACGGTGAACACCTCGGTCTCGGGGTCGAAGCGGATCAGGGTGTCGCTGTTGGTTCCGCAGATCCAGACCGTGTCGCTGCGCCGGTCCACGTTGAGCGCGTACGGGACGTCGCTGCCGAGGGGCTCGATGGGCAGGTCCCAGCTCTCGAACTCCCTCGTCCCGGGATCGAACCGGGAGATCAAGCCGCCCGAGAAGGACGGGATCCAGAGCTTTCCCCGCGAGTCGAAGCGCAGGCGTCGCGGGGCGGGAAAGGGTGTGTCGAGCATCTCCACGTCGAAGCTGTCCGGGTCGATCCGACCGATGCGACGCTGATTCAGCTGGCTCACCCAGATGCCGCCGTCGGGTGCCACGTCGATACCGTAGGGAATCGGCATGACCATGGGGTTGGACTCGGCCGCCGCGCCGCGCAGGTCGAAGTAGCGCCCCAGGAAGAGCAGGGCCGGCAGGGCGCGCAGGGTCACCGCTTGTGCGAAGGAGGCGGCCGGGAGCCGGATCTCCACCTGGTCCCGGGTCGCGGGGTCGAGCATGCCCACGTGGTTCGACGCGGCGAGGGTGAACCAGATGCGGCCGCGCGGGTCGAAGCGCAGGGTGTGCGGGTAGTAGCCGTCCACCAGCGGAAAGATCTCGAACTCCTCACTCTCGGGATCGAAGCGCGCGAGCTGGTTGCCCAGGGCCAGGGTGATCCAGACCGAGCCGTCTCCGGCCACCTGGAGCGAGTGCGGACCCACGTGGGCGTTCGTGTTGGGCGTGAGCGGCGAGTCGACAGTGGCGAAGGCGCCGCCCAGGGGCAGGTCGCCGTGGGGGATGGTCCAGTGCTCGCGAGTGGCGCCGGGCGCGCGCGGATCGAGCCGGAAGAGCTGGTCCTGGTTCATGTCTACCGAGTAGATGCGGCCGTCCGGGTGGACCACGAGGTCGTGCTGCATGGAGGCGCGGCCCCCGAGCTCCCACTCCTCGATGAGCGCGCGCCGCACCTCGGTGGGCGGCGGCGGCGCGAAGTCCGGCTCGTTCATGCGCGCGGTGAGGGCCGGGATGGCGTTCTCCGGCGCGTAAGCCTCGTTGAAGAGGTCGGGAATCACCGCGCGCAGCTCCGGGCTGACCATGCCGCCCATGCGCCCCATGAGCAGCAGGACCTTCCGCCACTCCTCGGCGTCGCGCACGATCCGGGTGGCGCGGTTGCCCTGCTGGTGGCAGTAGGTGCACTGGCGCTTGAGCTCCTCCTTCTGCACCGGATCTTCCATGCGCGCGAGCACCAGCCCGTACCAGTGATTGGCGGGGAGCTGCGCCGCTACGGCGGCCGGATCCGTCTCTCGCTCCAGGGGGAGGTCGAGCGCGCCGTCGTCCCCGGCCACCGCCGCAGGATCGTCGACACGCAGGTCGCGCCAGCCGATGCGCCGGACGCGCACGCGGGTGGAGACCCGCGGCGCCAGACGCGGCGAGCGGTAGCGGCCGTCCGCATCGCTGAAGACCGTGCTGGCGTGGATCGGGTCGCCCTGCTCGAAGGTGACCATGGCGCCGACGACCGGATTGCCGGCGGCGTCGATGACGCGGCCCGAGAACCTCGGCGGCGCTCCATCAGGCGGGGATGCGCCGCTCGCCGCGGCGCCCCACAGCAGGGCGACCGCCAGGGCCAGCGCTGCAAGCGGGCCTCGCCGCAGATTGGCCCCCGCCAGGCTAGTCATGGGCGCGGGTCACTCGCACCATCACCTGGGAGAAGTCACCCGCCTCGCTGGTAATGATGGAGAGCGAGACCTGGCGATCTCCCTTGGACGTGGTCAGCATGCGGTGCCGGGGCCGCTCGAGCTCCGACTCCACCACCCAGCCGTCCTCGGCGAGCTCGTCCTTGTAATAGGCGAAGATCTGCTCGGGCGGGTCGCTCGAGCGCAGGGTGACCATCTGGCCCCGTCCGGCCTGCGAGAGCGATGCCACCACCCGGACGTCGGACCCGGGTTCGCCCCGGTAGGTCGGAACGTCGCGGGGAAAGTCCTCCGGGATCTCGGCACGGGGCGTGATCTCCCGCTCCCGCTCGATCAGCTCGCGCGGACTCGTGTACTGCACGGGCTCCTCGGACTCGGACTGGGGATCGACGTCGAGGCCG
>JAPUKG010000391.1 GCA_027295775.1 Pseudomonadota bacterium | reverse complement strand
GCCTGGCTCTCGGGCGAAGGCGAGCCGAACAACCTCGAGGCCTCCGTCTGCAAGGCAAAGACCGGAACGGCGGTGCGCCGCATCACCCAGGGCTGCATCGAGATCCTGGGCGCGCTCGGCGTGTCGCGAGAGCACCTGCTCGAGAAATGGTTCCGGGACGTGCGCATCACGGACATCTACGAGGGTACGGGCGAGATCCAGCGCATGATCACAGCACGGGCGTTGCTCGGATACGGGCGTGCGGAGCTCAGCTAACGCACCGCGGATTTTCGCTTCAGTGACCTCGACCCGAGTGTGATAATCCAGGGATCACCGCACACGCATTCGCCCCGGGAGATCTCCCATGGTCATCCGTCCTCTCTCTCTGACCGCCTTCTTCATCGTGGTGCTGGCGGGGAGCTTCGCGCTTCCCGAGCCGGCCGAGGCGCGCGGCTCCAGCCGCCGCCGCAACTACGCCGACGAAATGCGCCATGACCAGCTGGAGGACGAGCGCCGCGAGGACCGGAGCAGGGAAGACAGGGAGTACCAGGCGGAGTAGCAGCAGAGAGGGCTCGAGCATGACGCGCGGCGGTGGGAGCGGTACCTCGACCACAGCGGGAAGCAGCTCGACAAGTGGCTCGGCAACAAGCCGGCCCCGGCCGCCCCGGCCCGCAAGCCCAGCGGCACCTGCCATGTACGACGCGGACGACAAGGTCGTGTACCAGCCGAAGGGCGTGGTTTGCGAAAAGCGGTGACGGCTGCCTCGGCCGAGCCGCGGGGACTCCCGACGCGCTAGACCCGCTCGCAGCGACCGGGCGGCTATGCTGCCGGGCATGAGAGCGATCATCGTCGAGAATCCGGGCAGCGAGTCGGTGCTGCGTGTCTCCGAGGTGGCGGCACCGGAGCTCGTACCGGGCAGTCTGCGGGTGCGGGTGGCGGCCGCGGCCGTGAACCGGGCCGACCTGATGCAGCGCCAGGGGATGTACCCGCCGCCGCCGGGCGCTTCGGAGCTGCTGGGGCTCGAGTGCGCGGGCGAGGTGGCGGAGATCGCCTCCGATGTCACCGACTTTCGCGTCGGTGACCGCGTGATGGCGCTGCTGGCGGGCGGCGGCTACGCGGAGGAGGTGGTGGTGGACGCCGGCTCGGCGATGCCGGTGCCCGACGGCATGAGCTTCGAGCAGGCGGCGGCCGTGCCAGAGGTGTTCCTCACCGTGTTCCTCAACGTGTTCGAGCTCGGCGCGTTTCCGGACGGTGGGACGCTGCTCGTGCACGGGGGCGGAAGCGGGATCGGTACCGCTGCGATCCAGCTGGTGAGCGTCGCGGGCGGCCGAAGCGTCGTGACCGCGGGGTCGGAAGAGAAGTGCAGAAAGTGTCGCGAGCTCGGCGCTGACGTGGCGGTGAACTACCGCGACGGGGACTTCGTGGCCGCCTGCCGGGAGGCGACGAACGATCGCGGCGTCGACGTCGTGCTCGACTCGATCGGCGCCCCGTACCTGGAGAAGAATCTGGCGGCTCTTGCGATGAACGGTCGGCTGGTGCTGATCGGTCTGATGGGCGGCGCCAAGGCGGAAATCTCGCTCGCGACGCTCTTGATGCGTCGCCTGCAGCTGATCGGCTCCACCCTGCGCGCGCGCCCGGTAGCGGAGAAGGCGGCCATCGTGCGGAGCTTCTGGTCGCGCTTCGGCGCGGCCCTCGAGAAGGGCGAGCTGCACGCCGTGGTGGATCGGGTGCTACCGCTGGCGGAGGCCGAGGAAGCCCACCGGGCAATGTTGGCCAGCGAGCACTTCGGAAAGCTCGTCCTGCGGACCTAGGGACTCGTTTCAGCCGCTTGCTCGCCGCGCCGATATGCCGGCCATGCCGAAGCAACGGATCGCCGAGTTCGTATCCGAGTTCATTCCGCTGAATCAGCGCCGCCTGAACGGGAACCCGGCGTTGTCGGTGCTCGAGCTCGATCGCTGGTCGGACCTGCGAGACCATCTCGCCTACGAGTTCGGCCACTCACCGCCGATCGGGGCCTCGCAGCCCAGGCAGCTGCGGGTGCCGACCCAGCTGAAGGTCCGCTACGGCACGGAGACCAGCGAATCCACGACCATCGAGAACCTGTCGGAAGGCGGGGGGTTCGTGTGCTGCGCGCAGCCGCCCGCGCCGCAGACGTCCGTGCAGCTCGAGCTGGAGGCTGAGGGCGAGCTGCCGCTGCGCCTGGATGGGCTGGTGATCCACGCCCGGGAGTACGACAATCTGGACGGTCCGGCTGGCTTCGGCGTGGCGTTCCAGGATCTCCAGGTGGAGGACCTCGTCACGCTGACCCGCATGATCGATGCCGCGCTGACCCGGTCGTCCGAAGACTGAGTCGCTCGCGGAAGGTGGGTCACGAGCGATCGCCGGCAGTGCTTGCCGCGCGGCGGGCGGCTCTCTAGTCTTCTCGCCCCCACGAAGTAGCTCAGGGAGACACCCGTCCATGGCCATCGAACGCACCCTCTCGATCATCAAGCCCGACGCCACCGGAGTGGCCGGAGCCGCCGGCGAGATCCTCGCCCGCTTCGAGAGGGCGGGCCTCCGGATCCTGGCCCTGAAGCGCATCCAGCTCTCCGAGCAGCTGGCCCGGGGCTTTTACGCGGTGCACAAGGAGCGCCCCTTCTACGGCGACCTCGTGAAATTCATGACCTCGGGCCCCGTGGTGGTGAGCGTGCTCGAAGGCGAGAACGCGATCCAGGCCCACCGGGACCTGCTCGGACCGACCAACTCCGAGGAAGCGCCGGCGGGCACGATCCGCGGCGACTTCGGCACCGACATCGAGCGCAACGCCACCCATGGATCAGATGCGGTGGAGACGGCGAGGATTGAGATCGCCTTCTTCTTCAACGCCTCGGAGATTCTCGGGGTGGTGGAAGCAGTCTAGGGGGGCCGTCTCCCTTCCCGTGTTACTCCGTTCGCTCCGCTCACTGCGCGCTCCG
>JAPUKG010000390.1 GCA_027295775.1 Pseudomonadota bacterium | reverse complement strand
GGTCCGATCTGGTCGAGGGAGGACGCGAAGGCGACGAGACCCCAGCGCGACACTCGCCCGTAGGTCGGCTTGAGTCCCACCACCCCGCAGAACGAGGCGGGCTGGCGGACCGATCCGCCAGTGTCGCTCCCCAGGGCCGCCGCGGTGACGCCGGCGGCGACGCAACCGGTGGGGCCGCCAGAGGATCCGCCGCAGGAGCGCTCCGGATCCCACGGGTTGTGGCTCGGTCCGTAAACGGAGCTCTCCGTGGACGAGCCCATGGCGAACTCGTCCATGTTGCCGCGACCGATCACGACCGCGCCCGCGTGGGCGAGCCGCTCTGCGACCGTCGAATCGTACGGCGACACGAACCCCTCGAGGATGCGCGACGCGCAGGTCGCCGCCTCGCCCTCGATCACCATGTTGTCCTTGATCACCACGGGAATGCCGTCGAGGGGCGAGCGCGTCTCGCCGTGCGCACGGCGTTCGTCGGACGCCGCGGCCTCGCCGCGCGCGCGTTTCTCGAACTTCCCCACGAGCAGGTTCAGTGACGACGCCGCGCTCGCGCGTTCGAAGGCGGTGTCGACCAGGTCGCGCGAGGAGCGCTCGCCCGCATCCAGGGCGCGCCGCTGCTCGGCCAGGGTTCCGGCGGGATCCGACACCGCGGCTAGCCCTCCTCGTCGCCGGCGATGACCCTTGGAACCACGAAGGAAGAGCCCGCGCGCTCGGGTGCGTTCGCGAGCGCGGTCTCGGGATCGATCCCCGGCATGGCCTGGTCTGCGCGAACCGGCGTGGCGAGCAGGATGGCGTGAGACGTGGGCTCGATGCCCGACGTGTCGAGTTCCTGAAGTGCAGCCACGTAGTCGAGGATCTGGTCCAGGTCGCGCGTCATGCGCTCCGCCTCGTCCGGCTCGAGAGTGAGGCGCGCGAGCTCGGCGATGGCCTCGACCTCATCGCGGCCGATGCGGGACATGTCGGCAGGCTAGCGGAACTCGCGGCCTTCGGAAGGGAGAAGGCCAGCGACGCAGACGTCGAGGAAGACCGCGTTCTTGCGGTTCCGGGCTGCCGGGGATAGGCTCGCGGCCCTTCATGAGCGAACTCTCCGAGCTCTTCGCCGATCTCCCGGAGGAGATCCAGTCCAGCTTGCGCGATCTGGGCTGGACCGAGCCGATGCCCGTCCAGGCCAAGGCCATCCCGCTGATGCGCGAGGGCGGCGACCTGATCGTCCAGGCGATGACCGGCAGCGGCAAGACCGGTGCCTTCGGCATTCCCATCGTCGAGGCCATCGACCGGGATCTCGCGGCGACCCAGGCACTGATCATGGTGCCCACCCGGGAGCTGGCCAATCAGGTGGCGAAGGACATCATCGCACTCGGCAAGCACCTGGGCGTGCGCTGTCTGCCCATCTACGGCGGCGTCGGCTACGGACCCCAGATCGAGGGTCTCGAGGAGGGTGCCCACGTGGTGGTGGGCACGCCCGGCCGCATCCTCGACCATCTGGGCGCGGGACGGCTCAACCTGGACGATGTCCAGGTGGTGGTGTTCGACGAGGCCGACGAGATGCTCTCTCTCGGCTTCTGGCCGGACATGCGCGAGATCCACTCGTATCTCCCGGCCGATCGCTGCACCCACCTGTTCTCTGCCACCATCCCGGAGAAGGTGCGCTCCCTCTCGCGGTTCTTCCTGCGCGAGGACGTGCAGTTCGTGTCCCTGTCCGAGGGACAGATGGCGCCCCAGCAGATCGAGCACTTCTTCTACATGTGCACGGCCCAGGAGAAGGAGGCCACCCTGGTGCGCATCCTCGAGTACGAGGATCCGGAGAGCGCTCTCGTCTTCTGCAACACCAGGGCCGACGTGCGCTACGTCACCGGCTTCCTGCAGAAGCGCGGCTTCGATGCGGACCAGATCTCCGGCGACCTGACCCAGGCGGCGCGCGAGCTGGCCATGGCCCGCATCAAGGCGGGCGAGCTGCGCATCCTGGTTGCGACCGACGTGGCGGCGCGCGGCATCGATATCAGCGACCTGGTCTGCGTGATCAGCTTCGCGGCGCCGGAGGCGCCCGAGATCTACATCCACCGCACGGGGCGCACCGGGCGGGCCGGCAAGGCCGGCATCGCCTTCTCGCTGGTCTCGGGGCTCGACATCGGGAACTTCCGCCACCTGCAGCACGTGAACAAGATCAAGATCGCAGAGCGGAAGATTCCCACCGAGAACCAGATCCTGGAGCGCATCCGCGAACGACTGCAGGTGAAGGTCGAGCAGGAGATGCGCGCGATCCCGGATGGGGAGCGGCGGGACCGGGTGGACCGGCTCGTGCCCGTGGTGGAGTCGCTGATCGGAGACCCGGAGGGCAAGCGCGAGCTGGCCGCCATCTGCGCCGCCTATCTCCGGGACCACAGACCCGAGACCACGGTGAGCGAGGAGGAGGTGCGCGCCGCCGCCTCGTCGGCCGAGTCGGGCCCGCCGCGGGGCCGCCAGCACGGACGTGGACCCCGGGGCGGCGGCGGCGGTCGCGGCGGCGGCGGCCGAGGCCGGCGGCGGCCGCGAAGGTCCTAGGCGCAGACGTCCACGCGGGCAGAGCCGTCTCTCAGGAGCGCGAGCGAGCGGGCCGCGGGGTCGAGCGAGACGCACAGGCCCAGCGCGGCCTCGAGATCCCGGCCGAGACCCAGCGCCTTGCGCACCTGGGCGGCGCGCTCCGACCCGTCCCCCGCGACCAGAATGCCTTCGGCCGGGCGGCGCACCCGCCGGTAGACGGCGCCGATTTCCACCGCGGCGCTCTCTCCAGACGCGTCCGACAGGATCACACACCCCGTCCCCGATACCGGCCGCTTCAGGCACCAGTCGAGCGCGGCGTCCAGATGCTCGAAGCGCTGGAGGCACTCCTGCACGAGCAGCGGTGCGGTCGAGCCGGCGTCGTCGGGTCCCACTCCCACGGCCAGCGCGGCCGCGAGACCGCGGACGTTCACGCCGGCGACAGACGACGCGAGCCACGGCAACGTCACCTCGACCGATTCGAAGCCGACTTCGGGGCGGCTGCGGCGCAGGATCCACGAT
>JAPUKG010000039.1 GCA_027295775.1 Pseudomonadota bacterium | reverse complement strand
CGTCCAGATCACCGTGAGTCCATACATGAAGGGCTGCGACGCGGACAAGCTGGCGCGCTACGCCGAGCTCGGCGCCGACCGCGTGATCCTGCTGGGCTTCGCCGGCAACGCGGACCAGCTGCGCGGGACCCTGGAGACCCTGGGCGAGCAGTTCGTCGAGCCCGCGCGGAGCCTCTAGGCCGCCGTGGGAGCGGGCGGAGGACACCCAGGCCGCGGGTGCGGCCTCGGCGCCGAACTCGCACTACTCTTGGCCGCAACCGCCGGGCTCCGGCGGCGCTGGCAGCGGCGCGCGGAGCGTTCCGGCTGATCGAGCCCTGATCGAACCAGAGGTGAATCCCTCTGCGGAACTCTCTTCGGACATGAGCGGCCCGCTGGGCAGAGTCATCGGCCTCGGCCAGAGCATCTGGTACGACAACCTGTGCCGCAGCCTGGTGACATCCGGAGAGCTCGCGCGCATGGTGGAGGCGGACGGCCTCGGCGGCGTCACGTCGAATCCCGCCATCTTCCAGAAGGCGCTGTCCGGCAGCGACGAATACGACGACGAGCTGCGCGCGCTGGTGGCGAGGGACGAGGGGGATGCGAAAGCGCTCTACGAGGCCCTCGCGGTTCGCGACATCCAGCTCGCTGCCGACGTGCTGCGCCCGGCCTACGACGCGGCCGGCGGCCGGGATGGGTTCGTCAGCCTGGAGGTATCGCCGCACCTGGCGGCGGATACGGCGGGCACCGTCGAGGAGGCGCGCCGGCTCTCCTCCGCGGTCGACCGGCCGAACCTGCTGATCAAGGTTCCGGCCACGCCGGAGGGCATTCCCGCCATCGAGCAGCTCATCTCCGAGGGGATCGGCGTCAACGTGACCCTGCTCTTCTCCGTGGGCACCTACGACACGGTGGCGGCGGCCTACCTGTCCGGGCTCGAGGCGCTGGCGGAGCGCGGCGGCGAGCTCGGTCGGGTGGCGAGCGTCGCCAGCTTCTTCGTGAGCCGCATCGACGCGAAGGTGGACGCGCGCCTCGACCAGGAGGCCGCCGAGAGTGGCGATCCCGAGCGCAAGGCGCGGCTCGAGAAGCTCGCCGGTCGGGTGGCGATCGCCAACGCGAAGCGCGCCTACGCGCTCTACGAGAAGCTGGTGGCGTCGCCGCGCTGGCAGGCTCTGGAAGCCCGCGGCGCCCAGCGCCAGCGACTCCTGTGGGCGAGCACTGGCACCAAGAATCCCGCCTACCCGCCGACCCTCTACGTGGACGAGCTGATCGGGCCGGAGACCGTGAACACGCTGCCCGTCGCGACCTACGACACCTTCAAACAGCAGGGACGGGTGCGCAACGCCCTGGTGGAGGGCGCTTCCGCGCGGGCCGAGGCCGAGGAGCACCTGCGCGGACTCGACGAGCTCGGGATCTCACTGGACGAGATCACCGACGAGCTGCGCGTGGAGGGCGTGCGGCTCTTCGCCGACGCCTTCGACCAGCTGCTCGCCGCGATGGAGGAGAAGCGGCGTGCCTTTCTGGGTCCGAGGCTGGCCCGCCAGAACCTGGGCGCGGCAGAAGCCCAGATCGCCGAGTCCGCCGAGACCTGGCGCCGGGAGGGTCGGGTGCGCCGGCTGTGGAGCGGCGACGCGTCGCTCTGGACCGACAGCGGCGAGGATCGCTGGCTGGGCTGGCTGCGCGTCGTGCAGCAGAGCCGGGCCCAACCGGAGGCGCTCGACGAGGTGGCCGCGAAGATCGCGGCCGGTGACTTCGAGCACGTCCTGGTGCTGGGC
This sequence comes from Pseudomonadota bacterium, assembly GCA_027295775.1. GTDB lineage: Bacteria > Myxococcota_A > UBA9160 > UBA9160 > UBA4427 > JAPUKG01. Next base: position 1,166 of record JAPUKG010000039.1, on the reverse strand, counting down.
ATGGGCGGCTCGAGCCTGTGGCCCGACGTGCTGGGTCGCACCTTCGGCCGTCGCACGGGCTTCCCCGCCCTCCGCATCCTCGACTCCACCGTGCCGGCGCAGGTGCGCCGAATCACCCGCGAGCTCGACCTCTCCCGCACGCTCTTCCTCATCGCCTCCAAGTCGGGTGGAACCATCGAGCCGAATGTGGCACTCGCGCACTTCCTCGAGGAAGCAACCGCGCTGCTGGGACGGGAGGAAGCGCGCCGGCGCGTCGTCGCCATCACCGATCCCGGGAGCTCCCTGGAAGCCCTGGCGCAGCGGGACGGCTTCCTGGCCATCGCCTACGGCGACCCGGAGATCGGCGGCCGCTTCTCCGGGCTCTCGCCGTTCGGCATGCTGCCGGCCCGCGCGATGGGCCTCGACGTGGCCGACTTCCTCGCGCGCACCGAGCAGATGATCGACTCCTGCGGCCCGTCGGTGCCACCGGCCCAGAACCCGGGCGTCGCCCTCGGTCTCGCGCTCGCCGCCCTGGCCCGGGAGGGGCGCGACAAGCTGACGCTGGTGACCTCCCCCGGACTCACCAGTCTGGGGGGCTGGATCGAGCAGCTCGTGGCCGAGTCCACGGGCAAGGACGGCGTCGGGATCACGGTGGTGGACGGCGAGGGCCTGGGAGCGCCGGACGTCTACGGCGCGGACCGGGTGTTCGCGTCCATCACCCTCCGCGGGGAACCCGACGCGAGACGGGAGGCCGCGCTCTCGGCCCTCGAGGGCGCGGGAAACCCCGTGTTCCGGATCGAGCTCGAGGACACCCGGCAGCTCGGCCAGGAACTCTTCCGCTGGGAAATGGCGACGGCGGTGGCCGGCGCCGAGCTCGACGTCAACCCCTTCGACCAGCCCGACGTCGAGGCCGCGAAGCTGGCGTCGCGGGAGCTGATGGAGGCGTACGAGGAGAGCGGGAGCCTGCCGGAGCCGACGGCGCGGCTGCACGAGGCGGGTATGACCTGCTTCGCGGATGACGCCCTACCCGCGACGGCGACCGCCGGCGAGCTGCTGGCCGCGCACCTGGCCCGCATCGGGCCCGGCGACAGCTTCGCGATCAACGCCTACCTGGACATGAACGCGGACAACGAGCGCGAGCTCCAGGCCCTGCGGCTCGCCGTGCGCGACGCGACCCGCGCCGCCAC
>JAPUKG010000389.1 GCA_027295775.1 Pseudomonadota bacterium | reverse complement strand
GTGGCGCGGAAGACGGCGTACGGGCTCTGGTCGAGCCCCGGCTGGGGCAGGGTGCCGTCCGCGTTGCGCACGTCGCCGCTGAACGGGTTGCGGTACTCCCACACGAGCTCGCCGTCCGGCGTGACCTCCATGAAGCGCCCGCCGGTGCCGGAGCAGATCATGGTGTTGCCGTTCGCGAGGCGGTGGGCGCCGGAGATAAACGGCGAGAAGAAGCCCTCGGCCTTGTACTGCCAGGCGAGCTCCGCTGGGCCCCACGGCTCGCCGTCGGCGACGGGGTAGCGGCCGTTGGGGCCGACGGGCGGGGTCCACTCGTCGATGGACGAGTAGGAGCCGTCCGGGCGACCGCCGCCGTTGTTGAACAGGGTGAGGTTGCCGGCGCCCTCCCAGCCGTCGGGGATCCAGCGGACGTCGTGTTGGTAGAAGAGTTGCTGCGCGCCGCCGCGTCCGTATGCGGCGGGGTTCCCCCATCGATACAGGAGATCGCCGCGCGGGCCGCGCGCCTCCTCGCGGGTGGTGCCGTGGTCGATGATCCAGATCTCGCCGAGGGACGGGATGCTGAGCGCGATCTGGTCGAGGCGCGCGTGGTAGTCGATGCTGTTGGTGTGGAGGAAGTCGCTGCGCAGGTCCTCCGCCGTGGTCTCCTCGGGCACGTAGCCCAGGGCCTGGAGCTGCGCGAGCTCCTCGGCGCTGATCTCCGGCGCGTCGCTCCCGGCGTTGATGTCCAGGCGCTCGGGGTGCGCGGCGGGATCGCCGTGGTTGGCGGCGGCGGGGTCGCGGTCCTGGATCAGATGGTCCCAGACGTGCCACTCCCAGACGACGTTCGCGCCACCGTCGCCGCCACCGGTCCCGTCCCGGACGGGCTCGATCTCGAGCACCCAGTCCGGCCACAGCCCCCGCTCGGGCGTCTGGTCGACGCGCCGGCCCGCGCGCCGCGCCTGCTCCGGCGTCTTCACCTCCCACGCGATTGCCAGGATGTTGCCGTTGGGCATCGGCTCGATGTCGTGGTGCTGCACGCGCCCGTCGTCGGAGAGCCGCCACTCCCACACGACGTTGCCGTCCCAGTCGAGCTCCTGGAGGACGCCGCCGGTGCCGCCCGCCTTGAAGCCGGTCTGTTGCGGATCGCGCCCCGTGCGCAGCAGGTTTCCGCTCTCGAGCAGGTACATGCCGCCGCCGGGCGAGTACGACGTCTTCCAGGTGTGCACGATCTCGCCCTCGTTGTTCACGAGCAAGGCGGTGTCCGACAGCAGCGGGTTGAACAGCACGAAGCCCGGGGTGACGCCGGCCTCGTTGGCGATGAGGCCGCGCGGGAAGAGGAGAGGCGGCGGGGGTGGTGTCCCGGCCGGGAGCGGCGGCGCTTCCGCTTCCTCCACCGCCTCGGGCGGGGTCGCCCACTCCGTCGACCCAGTCGATTGCGTCGACTGGCTGTCGCCGCACGCGAGCGCCGCGCTCCACACCCCGATCCAGACCAGCCACCGCCTCGATCGCCGCATCGTCCCCTCCCTACTTCTTCTGGAGCAGGCCCTCGAGTCCCTTCACCGCCCGCCCGACGAGATTCTCCTCGAGGCCGCGCCGCAGTGCTTTCGTCACGTAGTGGACGTCGGGTCGCACCTTGAGCCTGGTGGCCGGACCCTCCAGCCGGAACGGGATCTGGATCTTGCCGCTGCCGCCGGTCAGGTGGCGCAGCGGGCCGGCGCGTCCGATCAGGTGGTCCGTGAGCCGCTTGCCGGCGATGAAGGTGCCGGTCAGGGAGACGTCCGCGTCGAGGGAGATGCTGCCGTCGGCGCGGATCTTGTAGTCCACGGCCTCGAAGCGCAGGTTCGGGGTGTGCAGGCGCCCGTCGGCGATCTCGATCTTGCCCCCGATGGTCTCGAACACGGTGTGCGGCTCGCCGAAGATCGCGGGGTAGGCGGTCTTGATCGGCGCGGAGACCAGCTTGCCCAGCACGGGCACGACGCTCACGCTGGTGAGCACGCTCTCGGCCAGGTTGATGCCGCGCAGGACGCCGGCCTCGAGCTCGAGGGTGCCGCCCCCCCTCAGGAACTGCTTGATGACATCCCACTCGCTGCCCCTGCCGGTGAGGTCGATGTCGCCGCTGAGCCGCCCCTCGATCACGCGCGCAGCACCGGGGAACTGCGACGCCAGCGCCTGCTCGAGGCGGATCTCCACCGCAGTGGTGCGCAGCTCGAAGGCCGGGGTCTCGGGGTCGCGCAGGTCGTAGACACCCGCCAGGGAGAGCTCTCCGTCCAGCGCACGCAGGCTCGCGTTCTCGAGGGTGGCGCGCTCGTCGCGGTAGACGAAGTCGGCGCGCAGGTCGCGGTAGTCGAGATCGCGGATCGACCCGTCGCTGGAGCGCAGGTCGGCCTTCAGGCGGAGGCCGGCGCCGGCGGGCAGCGACGCCGTGCCGCGCAGCTCGACGCCGCGCAGCACCTCGGGCTTCACGCTGTGCGGGTCGCCGAGCAGGATCGAGCTCGCCTGCAACACCTTCGAGGTAACGGCAAAGGTGAGGTCCGGCGCGTCGAAGTTCGCGACGGTACCCTCGAGCTCGAGGGGCGAGCCGCCCAGCTCGAGCGTGCTCTTCGGGAGTGTGGCCCGGTCGCCCTCGAGCTGGATGGCGGCGGAGAGCTTCGTCAGCTCCGGCACGCCGTCGACGCGAACGGTCAGGTCGCGCAGGGTGACGGTGCCGTAGAGCGGCGGGAGCCCCGCCTGCTCGACGCTGCCCGCCACGCGCAGGTCGACGTCGGCCTCGCCCGCGAGCACGAGGTCGGCCAGGGCGGGGAGGATCGACTCCCAGCCCGAGAGGGGGAGCGACTGGCTCTTCAAATGGAGGTCGTACGCGACGGCCGGCGCGGTGGTGACGGTGCCTTCGTAGGCGACCTCTGCGTTGGCGAGGGTGAGCGTCCCGTCGCTCAGCGTGACGGTGTCGCCGTCGAGGGTGGCGTGCATCTGCAGCCGCAGCGGAGTTCCGGCGGGCTTGCGAAAGGTCTCGCCGATGCTCACGGCGAGCTCCGTCGCGTCGATGCTGGCGCGCACGGTGGGCTTCGCGGGCGTCGCGTCGAGGGTCACGTGGGCGGATATCGGCCCGTTCACCGAGAGTCCGGCGGGCAGCGAAGCGGTGACCAGCGCCGAGAGCTGGGCCTCCACCGGCGCGCCGAGGCGCAGGTCCGCGGAGTGGACCTGGACCTCGCGAGCGACGATCTCGAGGGGTGGATCCGAGCGGCGGTCGAGGATGCGGAGAGTGCCGTTCTCGATGCGGGCGAGGGCGACGGCCAGGAGGGCGGTGGTGTCGGGCGCCGGTTCCTCGGAGCTCGTGTCGCCGGGCGCTGTGGGGTCGGATGGAGCGGGCGGGGGGGGCGCCTCCGGACGGCTTCCGAGCGTGGCGACGTTGATCCCGTCCGCCGTGAGAACGACGGTGATTTCGGGCGCCTCGACCAGCAGGTGGTCCACCTCGTAGCGGCCAAAGAGCGCGGGCCAGATCTGCACGCCCATCTCGACGGCCTCTGCTGTCGCGAAGGGGCCCTGGCCGAACGCCGGGTCCTCGTCGACCCGCAGGTCTTCTACCCGAACCGCGAGGCCCCAGCCCAGCGACACGCCGATGCGGCGGAATGCGATGGGGCGCCCGAGCGCGGCCTCGGCCTGCGCTTCGATCCAGTCGCGATTCTCGTTCAGGGTGCGCTCGAGGTTGGACACGCCCCACCAGACGGCGGCGGCCAGTGCGACCCCAACCACCGCTGCGACGACGATCGCCTTGCGCACGGACGCAGGATCGCGGGGATGGTGCGCGGCCGCCAACGCCGGCGGCTCGAAGATTGCTGACTTTTGTTCTTTGTTCGCTCTTGCGCTACGACGCGGGCGGCGCGCTCGTGGCGGACGCCGTGGTCTTCGTCGCTGTCTTGGAAGAGGAGGCTGTGGGTGGAGCGGCCCGGGTCGCACCGGCCTTTACCGCGGGCGGCTCGTCGCCGCCGATCACGATCTGTCCCTTGAAGCGGGCCCCCTCCTCGATCACGATGCCGGCCGTCGAGATCTCGCCCGACACGGACGCGGTCTTCTGGAGCGTGATCTTCCGCCGGGCCACGATGTCGCCGTCCACGGTCCCCGCGATCACGAGGGACTCGGCCTTGATGCGCGCGTCGATCACCGCGGACTCGCCCACGTGGACGGTCTCCTCGCAGTAGATCTCGCCGTCGACCTTGCCGTCGATGTACACCGACTCGGTGAAGTGGAGCTTGCCCGAGAGCTCGCAGCCCTGGTCGATGAAGGTGCCCTGGGGTCGGGCCTCCGGGGTCGGTCGTGTCTTGAATGCCATGGTGCTCCTCTCCTCGGTCGGTGGTTGCCGTCAGTCTGTGACTGGCCTCACCGATGTTACTGGCTTGCGTGCTGCGCCCGACGAGAAGCCGAACGCTCCAGACTCACCCGCTTGATCGCGACCCTCTCGAGCGGCCGGTCGCGCGGGCCCCAGCGCCCGTTGATGTCGCGGTCGATCTCGGAGATGGCGTCGACCACGTCCATCCCCTCGATCACGCGGCCGAAGACGGTGTAGTGGCCGTTCAGGTGCGGCGCGTCCGCCTGGATGAGGAAGAACTGGCTGCCCGCACTGTTCGGCCGGCCGGAGTTGGCCATCGAGACGACGCCGCGCTCGTGGGGGGCGTCGCTGAACTCGTCGGGAATCTTGTACCCGGGGTCGCCGAAGCCATCATCGGTGGGGTCGTCGTTCTTCGTGTTGGGATCGCCGCCCTGGATCATGAAGCCGGGGATTACCCGGTGGAAGGAGGTGCCCTCGTAGAAGCCCTCGGTGGCGAGCTTCTGGAAGTTGGCCACGGTCTTGGGAGCGAGCTCCGGGTAGAGCGCGATCCGGATCGCGCCCCTTCCGGCCGTACCGGCACCCATGACGTGCAGGGTCGCTACGTCGCGGCCGCCGTCCTGCGGCCACTCGAAGTCGGCGAGGCGGGCCGCGCGCTCGGTCTCCTCCTGGACCGCGAGTCGTCTGTGGCGCTCCTCGCGTCCCTCGACGCCGCAGGCCGTCGCGGTTGCGACCACCACTACCAGGGCCACGCACCAAACGCTGCGCATCATCCCCGGGTTATCGGCAACGGCTGCCGTCACCTGAAGGCAGCCGTGGTAGCGTCCGGGGTCATGAGATTCCGCGCGTTCTTGGGTTCATTGGCGCTTCTGGCTGCGCCCGCAGGGACTGCACCCGCTGTGGGCCAGAACGCCGTGGGCCAGCACGGGATGGTGGTCTCGGCCCAGGCCGATGCGTCTGCGGCGGGGCTCGAGATGCTGGAGGCCGGGGGCAACGCCGTCGACGCGGCCGTGGCTGCCGCCTTCGCGATCGGCGTCACCCAACCCTTCTCGACGGGCATCGGGGGCGGGGCCTTCGTGCTGATCCGGCTCGCCGACGCGACTGGCCAGCCTGGACGTGAAGGACACGTGATCGCCATCGACGCGCGCGAGACCGCGCCCGCCACCGCCACCGAAGACATGTACGTGAGGCCCGGCGTGCCGGAGCGCGCGTCGATCCACAGCCCGCTGGCCGTCGCGACGCCGGGTCTGGTCGCCGGTCTGGCCATGGCCGTCGAGAACTTCGGCACGCTTCCGCTCTCACGCGTGCTCGAGCCCGCGATCCGCCTGGCGGAGGAGGGCTATCCGATTGGCCCCTATCAGGTGGGCAAGATCGAGCGCATGCGCGCGTACCTGACGCCGGATCGCTTTCCCGAGACGGCGCGCATCCAGTTCCCTCCGCCCGGCCAGGAGGCCGAGCCCGGCTGGCGCCTGGTGCAGAAGGACCTGGCCGCGACCCTGCGCGTGATCGCCGAGAAGGGCCCGGATGGCTTCTACAAGGGCCGGGTCGCCCGGGCGATCGCGCGCACCATGGAGGAGCAGGGCGGCCTGGTCAGCGAGGAAGATCTCGCCTCCTACCGCGCCGTTCCGCGCGTGGCCATCTCCGGCAGCTACCGCGGCGTGGCGGTCCACTCGTTCCCGCCGCCGTCCTCGGGCGGCGTCGTCCTGGTCGAGATGCTGAACCTCCTGGAGGGCTTCGCGCTCGGAGTGAACGGCGCAGAGGGCGGGATGGACGCGCCCCAGGCGCACCGGATCGTCGAGGCCATGAAGCTCGGCTTCGCCGACCGCGCCGCCTACATGGGCGATCCGGACTTCATCGACGTGCCGGTGGCGCGCCTCACCAGCCGGACCTACGGCAACCGCCAGCGCCGCCGCATCAGCCGGCCCTGGTACCGCCGCGCGCCGTGGCGGTGGTTGCGAAGCCGAGACCGCGCCATCACCGTGGAGGGTCCGGGCCTCCCGTCCGAGGACTCGGGCACGAGCCACCTCTCAGTCACCGACTCCCGGGGCAACGCCGTGGCACTCAGCCAGACCATCAACACCACCTACGGCTCCGGCATCACCGTGCCCGGCACCGGCATCCTCCTCAACAACGAGATGGACGACTTCGCCGTGGCGCCGGGAACGCCCAACGTGTACGGCCTGATCGACACCCGCGGTGCCAACGCCATCGCGCCCGGCAAGCGGCCCCTCTCGAGCATGACGCCCACCATCCTGGAAAGGGACGGCGTCGTCGTCATGGTGACGGGCAGCCCTGGCGGCCCGCGCATCATCACCACGGTCCTGCACAATATCCTGAACGTCCTCGACTTCGAGATGGACGTGCAGCACTCCGTCGCCGCGCCGCGATTCCACATGCAGTGGGTGCCCGACGTGGTCTACGCCGAGCCCGGCGTGCCGGCGGAGATCGTCGAGGGACTCCGCGCGCGCGGCCACACGGTGGAGCAGGGCGAGCGCAACTGGTCCAATGTCCAGGCCATCGTCATCGATCCCGCCACCGGCGCCCACCACGGCGGCGCCGACCCGCGCGGCGACGGCCTGGCCCTCGGCTACTCGCCGGAACCGCAATGAAGATCCTCACGTGCGACGATCACGCCATCTTCCGCGAGGGTCTGCGCACGATCCTTCGAAGGCGATGTAGCCCGCGCCCTTGAGGTCGACATCGCCCACCTGGAGCAATCGATCGCCCACCTGGAGGTCGTTCCAGCGCATGCCGGGCTCGCGGCGCTGTCCGGCCACGATCGGGTAGGGATCGCCTGCCGTCGCGCTCAGGGACGGACGATCGCCTCGGTGTAGGCGTCCAGCTGGAGCACGCGCTCGGCCACCCGGCGCACGTCGTCGGCGCAGACCGCGTTGATGGCCGCCGTGTAGTGGCGGTGGAAGTCCGGCCCCAGTCCGTAGAGCGCGTCGAGGGCGATCTGCCCCGCGCGCGCCGCGCTCCGCTGCTGGTCGATGACGAAGTTCCCGGTCAGGTAGCGCCGCGCCCGGTCGAGCTCGTCCTCGGGCACCGGGTCCCGAAGCAGGCGCTCCAGCTCCGTCAGGATCCCCGTGTGCGCCGCGTCCACCTTGTCGGGCGCCGTGGCGATGTAGATGGTGAAGAAGCCGGGCGCCCAGCCCTCCATGTTGATGGCGTTGACGGCGTAGGCCAGGCCCTGCCGGTCGCGCAGCTCGAGGAAGAGTCGCCCGCCCTGTCCGGCCAGGACCTGGGTGATCACCTCGAGCGCGTGGCGGTCCGGATCGGAGACGGTGAGGCCCGGGAAGCCCAGCACCAGGTGCGCCTGCGCCCGGTCCTTGCGCAGCTCGGCGTGGCGGATCTCGGACGGGGGCGTCAGCACCGGTGGCGCCGGTGTCAGCGGGCTCTCTCCGGGCAGCGCCGAGAGCCGCGACGAGAACGCCTCGGCGGCGGCGTCGGGATCCACGTCGCCGGCGAGTCCGATCACCAGGCCGGGCGCGCGAATGACCCGGGCGTGATGCGAGCGCAGCATCGCCGCGTCGAAGCTACCCACCGTCTCGCTCTCGCCCAGCATGGAGAGGGCGTACGGGTGGTCTTCGCCGAACAGCGTCTTCGAGAACAGCTGGAACGCGAGCTGGGCCAGGTTGTCCTCGCGCCGTTCGATGGCGGCCAGGGTCTCGCGCTGCTCCCGCCCGATCTCCTCGGGATCGAGACCGGGCTCCACCAGCACCTCGGCCAGCAGGTCGAGGGTGGGAAGGAACTTGTCGCTGGTGACGTCGAGGGTGAGGCCCAGGCTGCTGCGCCCGGAGAAGCCGTCGATGTCGGCAGCCAGGTTCTCGACGGCGCGCGCGAAGTCGGCCGCCGAGCGCGCGCGGGTCCCGCGCATCCATACGTTGCTCAGGAAGTGGCTGAGCCCGGCGGTCTCGGTCGTCTCGGCCAGCAGCCCGCCCAGGAAGGCCGCCCGCGCCGCCACCACCGGAACATCGTGCCGCGGTGCCACGTGCAGCACCCCGCCGCCCTCCAGCCGGTAGCTGTGGATCTCGTCGCCGCCGGCGCTCTTCACGGACGGCGTTCCGGTCCTCGCGGACGGCGTGTCCAGCCGGGCGGGGGTCGCGAGCGTGCGCTCGGTGGCCGCCACGCCCTCGGCCACGGTGCGCTCGATCGCGTCGCGGTCGAGACCGTTGCTCTCGCCCTCGGGCAGCAGCACGCCCGCGGTGAGCTGGTCGGGGCCCAGGTATTTGCGCGCCGCCTGCAGCAGGTCGTCGGCGGTGGTGGCCTTGATGGCGTCGAAGTAGCCCGCCTCCAGCTGCCAATCGCCGCCGAGGACGTGGAAGCTGCCGAGCTTGCGCCCCTGCCCGGACACGCTCTCGCGCTCGAAGTGCTCGGCCGACAGGAAGTTCGCCCGCGCCCGATCGAGCTCCTCGTCACTCACGCGCTCGCGGCGCACGCGCTCCACCTCGCGCACGGTGGCGCGAATCGCGTCCAGCGCCCGCGCCGCGTCCACGTCCACGCCCACCGAGAAGAGGCCGGGGTCGAAGGGGGTGTAGGCGCCCGAGTCGATCCGGTCTGCCAGCCCCTCGCTCTCGCGAACGCGCCGGATCAGCCGACTCGACTCGCACTCGCCCAGGATGTACGAGAGCAGGTCCACGTGGATGGCATCCGGGCTGCGAAAGCTGGGCGCGGGCCAGGACAGATCCAGGCGCATCCGCTCGAAGGGACGGTGCAGGATCACGTCGCGCAGCTCCCGCTGCGGCGGCTCGCTCGGGCGCCGGCGCTGTGCCCCCGCCGGCTCTGCGCCGGCGAAGGCCGCGCGGATCTCGCCGGCCAGCTCCGTCGCATCGAAGTCGCCCACCGCCACGAACACCAGGTTGTCCGGCCCGTACCAGTGCTCGAAGAAGCTCCGGACCTTCTCGCGGTCGAACTGGGAGACGCTCTCGGACGGTCCCAGGATGGGCAGCCGGTACGGGTGCACCCGGTACGCCTCGGCGAAGACCGCGTCGCTCAGCACATGGAGCGGCGAGTCCTCGGCGCGCCGGATCTCCTCCAGCACCACCTCGATCTCGCGCTCGATCTCGGCCGGATCGAAGACCGAGTGGCGGACCGCGTCGGAGAGCACGCTGACGCCGGTCGAGGCCATCGCGCTCGGCAGGGTGGCGTAGTAGACCGTGACGTCGAACGAGGTATAGGCGTTGATGCGCCCGCCCGCGCCCTCGATCTCGGCTGCCACCTCGCCTACGCCACGCCGGTCGGTGCCCTTGAAGAGCATGTGCTCGTGGAAGTGGGCGAGCCCCGCCTCGCCCGGCCTCTCGTCGGCCGAGCCCACCTGGGCCCAGATCTGGAGATCCACCACCGGCGCGAGTCGGCTCTCGCGCAGGAGCAGCGTGAGGCCGTTCTCGAGGACTTCGAAGTGGGTCTGGGTGGCGGACAAGCGAACCGAAGGTACCCGAGGGCGGCTACGCTTGCTTCCGTGCAGGGCGAGCCGACCGTCGGTCTCTACGTCCACGTTCCCTTCTGTGAACGCATCTGTCCCTACTGCGACTTCGCCGTCGTCGCGGCCCGGCGCCTCGGGCCCGAACGCGAGGACCGCTACATCGACGCCCTGCTGGCCGAGCTCGAGCGGCGCGCGCCCGACTTCGCCGGCCACTCGCTCGCGAGCCTCTACCTGGGCGGCGGAACCCCCAGCCTGCTGCGACCCGAGTCCGTGCGCCGCGTGATCGAGGAGGCCCAGCGACACTTCGCGCCGCTGGCGCCCGTCGAGATCACCCTCGAGGTCAACCCGAGCAGCGTCGAGCGCGAGCGCCTGCCGGCCTTCCGCGCGGCCGGGGTCGGCCGGCTCTCCATCGGGATCCAGTCGTTCGACGACACGCGGCTCCAGCGCCTGGGTCGGGCGCACAAGGCGGAGGAGGGCCGGCGCACGCTGGCGGCGGCGCGCGCCGCGGGCTTCGACAACGTCTCCCTCGATCTCCTGTTCGCCGGCCCCGCTCCGCAAGCGGAACCGGGAGGGGAGGCCAGCGAGGTGCTCCTCGACCGCGACCTGGATGCCACCCTCGAGTTCGGGCCCGAGCACGTCTCGGCCTACGAGCTCACTCTCGAAGCGGGGACACCGTTCGCCGCCGCCGCGCAGGCGGGCGTGCTCCGCCTGCCGGACGAGGAGACCGCCGCCGCCCTGATCGAGCGGGTGGAGGAGCGCCTCACCGCCGCCGGTTACGAGCGCTACGAGATCTCGAGCTACGCCCGGCCCGGCTTCCGGGCCGTCCACAACCAGCGCTACTGGCTGCGGGCGCCGGTCCTGGGCATTGGAATGGGCGCCTGGTCGAGCGAGCCCCCCAGCCCGGGTGCCCCCCACGGCGTGCGGCGCGCCAACAGCCGCCAGCTCGAGACCTACCTGGAGCGGGTCGAGTCGGGCCGGAGCCCGGCCGGCGAGCCCGAGCCGCTGACCCCCGCGATCGCCCGGGGCGAGGCCGTCTTCCTGAGCCTGCGGCGTCGGGAAGGCCTCGCCGCCGCGGGCTTTGCGGCGGAGTTCGGGGCGCCGCCGCGGCACTTCTTCGCCCCCGCCATCGAAGCGCTCACGGAGGCGCACCTGCTGACCGAAAGCACGGACGGGGACCTGACCTTGACCGCGCGAGGGCGCATGCTCTCGGACTCGGTCTTCGCGCACTTCGTCTAGCCTGGGGAGGCCCGCCTGTAGCCCGCGGTGCGCGAGTGTGTTAACCATGAGTCCTCGGAATCATTGAGGTTTTTTGGTGGTCGACCGCGTCCAAGACGATCACCAGCTGGATCTCCAGCTGAGCGAGCGGCAGAGCGCGGTGTTGCGCGCGGTGGTCACGGGCTACGTGGGCGAAGCCGCGCCGGTGGGCTCGGCCTCGATCTCCTATCTGCTTCCCGTCAGCCTCTCCTCCGCCAGCATCCGCAACACCATGGCGGAGCTCAGCGAGCTCGGTCTCATCGAGCAGCCCCACAAGTCGGCGGGCCGCGTGCCCACGGCCCAGGGTCTGCGCCAGTTCGTGGACCACTTGATGGGGCCGGCCGAGCTCGCGCCCTACGACCGGCGCAGCCTCGACCACTCCTTCGGCGAGGTGGAGGCCCGCGCCGCCGTGCATCTCACCTCGGAGCTCCTCTCCCATCACACGGGACAGCTCGGCTTCGTCACCAGTCCGCGCCTCGAGCGCGTCGAGCTGCGGCACGTGAGCCTGGTGCGTCTGTCCTCGGAGAAGCTCCTGGTCGTGCTGGTGTCGAAGACCGGACAGCCCCACCAGCGGGTGATCAGCGATCCCGGAAGCGGCGACCAGGCCGAGCTCGATCGAGTGGCGGCACTGCTCAACGAGCGCGTCGTGGGCCGGACCCTGCCGCAGCTGCGCGCGGTCCTCGTTCAGGAGATGCACGACCTGCGCGCCGAGGCCAACACCCTGATCCGCCGCGCCCTGGCCTTGGGACTGCTGGCGGTGGAGGCCACCGGCGACGATCCCGCCGACCTGGTCATCGTCACCCGCCTGGCGCTGCTGGGTCAGCCCGAGTTCCACGACCCCGAGCGCCTGCGCGAGCTCTTCGAAGTGATCGAGGCCCGGGGCTTTCTGGTCGAGCTGCTGGACCAGCTCCTGCGCGGCGATGTCTCGGTGGCGTTCGGCGAGGAGCTCGACGATCCGGGTCTGCGCCGCTGCGCCGTGGTCCTCGCCCCCTACGGCGGCGACGTTCCGCCCCTGGGCGCGGTGGGCGTGATCGGGCCCAGCCGCATGAACTACGGCCGGGTGATTCCCCTGGTTGGCTACTGCTCCCAACTGATCACCGCAAAGATCACCGAAAACCCGAGCGCGTGAGCGGCAAGCCGGATTCGGACGAGCAGGGCCCCGAGAGCCCCGAGGCCCCGGAGAGTCCCGAGGCTCCCGAGACCGCGGAGGGCTGGGAGGGGCTCAGCGAGGAGGCCTCGGCCGGCAGCCTCGAGCCGAGCGCCGAGCTCGAGGCCGCGCTCCAGGAGGCCAGCGATGCGGTCGAGACCCGGGCGGACACGCGCCGGCCCTCGTCCTCCTCCGCCGACAAGCTCGTGCTCGAGGCCCTGTCCAACGAGCTCCAGAGCCTCAAGGAGGAGTACGAGGTTCGGGTCGCCGAGCTGGACGAGATCAAGGACAAGCACGTCCGGCTCCAGGCCGAGTTCGAGAACTTCCGCCGCCGCGGGCTGAAGGAGAGGCAGGAAGCCCACACCTACGGCCACCAGAATCTCGTCAAGGATCTCCTGTCCACGGTCGATAACCTGGATCGGGCCATCGAGCACGCTGCACTGGCCGACAAGGCCGACAAGGCCGGCGAGGGCGGGGACTTGCAGGGCCTCTTGCGGGGCGTCGAGCTGGTGCGCCGGGAGTTCCTGGCGGTCCTCGACAAGTACGGTGTGAGCGAGATCGCGACCGAGACGACCCCCGAGGCGGGGGACGACGGAGACGACGAGAAGGAGGGGACGGAAGCAGAGACCGGTGAGAGGCGGCCTGGAATCTTCGACCCGGCCCTCCACGAGGCGATGGCGCAGGTGCCCGACGACACGGTGCCGGCCAATACCATCGTGCAGGTGTTGCAGAAGGGGTACCAGCTCCGCGACCGCATGCTCCGACCCGCCCGCGTGATCGTTGCACGAGAGCCCACGGACGACGAACGAGAGAACGAGCCGAGCTAGCAAGCCGGACTAGAAGCGGAGACCGGGGGGGACCGGCGTTCGATGGGCAAGGTGATCGGAATCGACCTGGGGACGACCAACTCGTGCGTCGCCCTGATGTTGGGCGGGCAGCCCGAGGTCATCGCCAACACGGAAGGCGCCCGCACCACTCCCTCGATCGTCGCCTTCACCGAGTCGGGGGAGAAGCTCGTCGGCCAGATCGCCAAGCGCCAGGCCGTCACCAACCCCAAGCGCACCATCTTCGCCGTGAAGCGCCTGATCGGGCGCAAGCTCGACAGTGACGAGGTCAGGGCCTTCGCCGGGATGGCGCCGTTCCCGGTCGTGGCCGCGGACAACGGCGACGCCTGGGTAGGCGACGGCGACCACACCTTCTCGCCCCAGGAGGTGTCGGCGACGGTGCTCGCCAAGATGAAGGACACCGCCGCAGACTACCTGGGCGAGCCCGTGGAAGACGCGGTCATCACGGTACCGGCGTACTTCAACGACGCCCAGCGCCAGGCCACCAAGGAAGCCGGCGTGGTCGCCGGGCTGAACGTCCTGCGCATCATCAACGAGCCGACCGCCGCGGCGCTGTCCTACGGCTTCGGCGACAACGCCAACAAGACCATCGCCGTGTTCGACCTCGGCGGCGGCACCTTCGATATCTCGATCCTCGAGATCGGCGATGGCGTCTTCGAGGTCAAGAGCACCAACGGGGACACGTATCTCGGCGGCGAGGACTTCGACACTCGCGTCGTCGACCACCTGGCCGTGGTGTTCCAGGAGGAGCACGGGACCGACCTGCGCGGCGACGCGATGGCGCTGCAGCGACTCAAGGAGGCCGCGGAGCGCGCCAAGCACGAGCTGTCCTCGTCGGCGGAGACCGACATCAACCTGCCCTTCATCAGCGCCGACGACGAGGGCCCCAAGCACCTGGTCATGACCCTCTCCCGGGAGGCGTTGGAGGAGATGGTCGCCGACCTGGTGGACCGGCTCGAGGCGCCTTGCACCACCGCCCTCGCCGACGCCGAGCTCTCCAAGGAGCAGATCGACGAGGTCATCCTGGTGGGCGGCATGACGCGCATGCCGCTGGTCCAGGCGAAGGTGGAGGAGATCTTCGGTCGCGCGCCCCACAAGGGCGTGAACCCGGACGAGGTGGTCGCTGTGGGCGCTGCGATCCAGGGCGGTGTGCTGACCGGCGAGGTCGAAAACGTCCTGCTCCTGGACGTGACGCCGCTCTCCCTGGGCGTCGAGACCCAGGGTGGCGTCTTCACCAAGATCATCGAAAAGAACACCACGGTGCCCACCACAAAGGGCCAGGTGTTCTCGACCACCGAGGACCACCAGGACGTGGTGCGCATCCACGTGCTCCAGGGCGAGCGCGATATGGCCGTGGACAACATGACTCTGGGCCGCTTCGAGCTGGTCGGCATCCCGCCGGCGCCGCGCGGCGTGCCCCAGATCGAGGTCACCTTCTCGATCGACGCGGACGGCGTGGTGAACGTGTCGGCCAAGGACCTGGGCACGGGCAAGACCCAGAGCGTCGAGGTCACTGCGTCGAGCGGACTTTCGGACCAGGACGTCGAGCGGCTGGTCGCGGAGGCCGCCGATCACGCCTTGGACGACGCGGTCCGGCGCGAGATCACCGAGGCGCGCAACAAGTCCGACGGGCTGGTCTACTCCACCGAGAAGACCCTCGAGGAGTTCGCCGAGAACATCGAGGACGCCGATCGCCAGGCCATCGAGGCGGCGGTCGCGAACGCCCGTGAGGCCGCGAAGGGCGACGATCCGACGGTCATCCGGGAGGCCGTTGACGAACTCTCGGCCCTCACCTACCAAATGACCGAGAAGCTGTACGCCGCGCTCGGAGGGGACGAGTCCGAGGGCTGACTTCGGCCGTCTCGTCGCTGGCGGTCTCCTTGGCGAAGCGAGATTACTACGAGATCCTGGGCGTCTCTCGAGAGGCGAGCGAGGCCGACCTGAAGAAGGCCTATCGCAAGCTGGCCCTCGAGTACCACCCGGATCGCAACCCGGACGACCCCGCCGCCGAGGAGCACTTCAAGGGGGTCTCGGAGGCCTACGCCGTTCTCTCGGACGCGGAGAAGCGGCGCACCTACGATCGCTTCGGACACCAGGGCCTCGGTGGACCCGGCGGAATGAGCGCGCCGGACTTCGGCGACCTGGGCGGCTTCACCGACCTCTTCAACGATCTGTTCGGCGACGTCTTTAGCGGCGGTCGCACCCGGCACCGCCGCGGCACTGGCCAGCGCGGCGCCGACCTCCGCTACAACCTGGAGATCGATCTCGCCGACGTGCTGGAGGGGATGGAGGCGACCATCCGCATCCCCAAGATGCGCGTGTGCGAGACGTGCAGCGGCTCCGGGGCGCGTCCCGGAACCGGCGCCGAGACCTGCGATCGCTGTCGCGGCACGGGGCAAGTGGTCTTCCAGCAGGGCTTCTTCCGCGTGGCGCGTCCGTGCGACACCTGCGGAGGCGTCGGTGAGGTGATCCGCGATCGCTGCCGCGACTGCCGGGGCGCCGGGCGCGTCGAGGGACGGCAGACCATCCAGGTCAAGGTACCGCCGGGCGTCGAGGACGGGGCGCGGCTGCGGCTCTCGGGGGAGGGCGAGGCCGGGATCTCCGGCGGACCTCCGGGGGACCTGTACGTGGTGATCTCCGTGCGCCTGCATCCGCTGTTCGAGCGCGAGGGAACCGACCTCTACTGCGACGTGCCCGTCCCATTCGTGCAGGCTGCGCTCGGCGCCGAGGTCGACGTCCCCACCCTGGAGGGTCGGGTCAGCGTGACGATTCCCGAGGGCACCCAGCCCGGCAAGGTGCTCCGGCTGCGGGGCAAGGGCGTCCCGCCTCTGCGCCCGCGCACGGATCCGGCCCAGGTGGCGCGCATGCGCGGCGATCTGTACGTGCGGGTGCTGGTCGAGGTGCCCTCCAAGCTGAACCAGCGCCAGCGCCAGCTCCTGGAGGAGTTCGCGGCCGATGCCGGCACCGAGGTCTCGCCGGCGACCAAGACCTTCCTGGACAAGCTGCGGGACTTCTTCGATTGACGATTCTTCGGTCGACACCTCTTCGCTTGACCACGGTGCGGATACTCCCCGCTGTGCTCGTCATCCTCGCGGGCTGCGCGACGCCCGCTCCGCCGGAACGCGCGGCCAGCGACGAGGAGCGCCTCACGCTCGAGGCCGCGCTGGCGCGCGGTCAGACCCGCCCGGCGGCCGCCGAAGCGGAGCTCCAGGAGTTCCTCCAGCGCTGGCCTCAGAGCCCGCTGGCGGACGACGCAGCGCTCGGGCTGGCGAAGCTCGCCTTCCAGATGGACGAGCCCGAGCAGGCCCAGCACTGGCTGCGCACGATCCTGCGCCGCTACCCCGACGGAGACCGCGCCGACGAGGCGCGGCTCCTGATGGCGGCCGTCGAGCTCGAGCGCGGCCAAGACGCCGAGGTGCGCCGCCTGCTGAGCAACCTGCGCTTCTCGCGCCTGGACCTGGATCAGCAGCGGGCCGGCTACCGCATGCTGGTGAAGGCCTCGTCCGATCCCGTCCAGCGCGTTCGCTGGCTGGCGCCGGTCCGCGCCGTGGCCCTGCGGGCCGCCGACAGCGAGGAGGTCGCCCGGGCGGACCGCGAGATCGACTCGCTCTTGTCCGGCATGTCCGTCGCGGATCTCGATCGGACCGCGGAGCAGCTCGATCGGCGCATCCCCGCCAGCCGGGTGCGCCTCCAGCTCGCCATGCGCGCCATCGACGCCGGCGACTTCGCCGCGGCCGGCAAATACATCTCCCGCGCCAGCCGGCTCGAGCTGGCGCCCGAGTACCGTGACTCCCTCGAGCAGGCGCGCCTCCACCTGGAGCTGCGCAAGCGCATGGGGGACGCGGACGACCTGCCGGCCTTCGCCGAGGTGGCGGCGCTGCCGCCGCCGCGGACCCAGGGGGCCACGGGAACCCTGGGCGTGGTCCTGCCGCTCACGGGTCCGTTCGCCAGGTTCGGCGAGCAGAGCCTGCGCGGCGTTCTCCTGGCTGCCCGCGTGTTCGACGAAACGGGCCGCGTCCTGTCCATGAAGTCGGTCTCGGCCTCGGCGCCGGTCTCGGGCGCCGAGTTCACCCCCGGCGCCGGGCGTCCCGGCCGCATCCGGGTGGTGGTGAGAGACACTGGGGGAACCCCGGAAGGGGCGGCCACGGCGATCCGCGAGCTGGCCCGAGACCGCAGCGTCATAGCCATCGTGGGGCCGCTCCTGTCGGCCGAGTCGGAGGCGGCGGCCGAGGCCGCGAGCCACTTCGACGTCCCGCTGCTCACCCTCACCTCCCGGGAAGAGGTGTCCCGCGACCGCCGCCACGTCTTCCGCCTGCGCACCACGCCGAGCGACGAGGTCCGCTACCTGGTCGACCACGCCGTCGAGGACCTGGGCGCCACCCGCTTCGCCATCCTCTATCCCCGCGACAACTACGGCCGCGGGATGCGCGACCAGTTCTGGCAGGCGGTGGAGAAACGGGGCGGCTACGTGGTGGCCGCCTCGAGCTACGAGGCCTCGGCCACCGACTTCGCCCAGCCCATCCGCCAGATGATCGGCTATCCGCTCCTGACCGAGGACGAGAAGACCGCCCTCGAGGAGCGCGACGCGGTGCTGCGACGGGCCCGGCGCCTGGACCCCGAGGAGGCGGGGGTGGCGCGCGAGGAGGCCTACGCCAAGCTCGGACCCGAGGGCGATCCGCTGCCCCCCATCGTGGACTTCGACGCCCTCTTCATTCCGGACTCCCACGACAAGATCGTGCTGATCACGCCGCAGCTCGCCTTCCACGAGATCACCGGCGTTCAGCTGCTGGGCTCGGGGGCGTGGCTGCACGAGGACCTGCTCAAGATCGCGCGCAAGCACGTGCGGGGCGCGGTCATCTCCGCTCCCTTCCATGCGGAGAGCCGCTTCGTGTTCGTATCGCGCTTCGTCGAGCGCTACAGCACCGCGTTTGGGGAGACGCCGGACCGGTTCGCAGCCCAGGGCTTCGACGCCGCCAACCTCATTCTCGTGCAACTCGCCGGAGGACGACTTGGCCGAGAGGAGATCCGCGACGGACTGTTGCGCGTCCGTGCCTACCCGGGCGTCTCGGGCGTGACCACGATTCAGCCCGACGGCAACGCGCGGAAGCGACCCTATCTCCTCGGCATTCGTGGTGGAAGGATCGTCTCCCTCGATTGACCTCGCGCCCCCCCCTGAACCGGCCGCCAACGGACCTCAAGTCACTTTCTCGCCCCGTCGAAGAAGCGACGGATGGCCGCGCAATCCCCCCGCCCCGAGGTGCCGGAAGAGCTGCCTGTTCTCCCGCTCCGGGAGTTCGTCGTCTTCCCGTACATGGTGTTGCCGCTGCTGGTCGCCCGCGACCGGTCGATGGCTGCCGTGGACGACGCGCTGGCGGGGAACCGCATGCTGCTCCTGGTTGCGCAGCGGGACCCGGTGATCCAGGACCCGGAGCCCGAGGATCTCCACAGCACGGGCACTGTCGCCATGGTCATGCGCACCGTGCGCACGGACGACGGGCGCATGAAGGTGCTGATGCAGGGGCTGGGCAAGGCCCGCATCGAGTCGCACATCGATCAGGGTGATTCCGAGGGCGCGGCCCGCCGCGTTCGCGTGTCCTCGCTGCGGGCGGACGCGGAGGAGGAGTGGTGCGTCGAGGCCGAGGCCCTGGTGCGCGCGGTCAAGGGCCGCGTCGAGGAGCTCCTGCCGCTCAAGAACCTGCCGCCCGAGGTCATCTCGGTCACCACCAACGTGGATCACCCGGGCCGGCTGGCCGATCTGGTGGCGTCGAACCTGCGCCTGCGCCTGGGCGAGGCCCAGGAGGTACTCGAGACCCAGGACTCGCTGGCTCGCCTGCGCAGGGTCGACAGCCTGCTGCGCCGGGAGCTCGAAGTCAGCACCATGCAGGCAGAGATCCAGTCCCAGGCCGCGGAGGAGATGTCCCGCGGCGAGCGGGAGGTCTTCCTGCGCGAGCAGCTCCGCGCCATCCAGAGCGAGCTGGGCGAGGTCGATCCGCGCGTCGAGGAGTCCGACGAGTACCGCGCCAAGCTCGAGGATGCGAACCTGCCGGCCGAGGCCCGCGAGGAGGCCGGCCGACAGGTCCAGCGCCTCGAGCGCATGCACCCCGACGGTCCCGAGGCCCAGGTGGTGCGAAACTACCTGGACTGCATCGTCGAGCTGCCGTGGGCTCGCTCCTCTCGCGACCAGCTCGACCTGGCCAGTGCGCGCGAGATCCTCGACGCCGACCACGCCCATCTGCAGGGCGTGAAGGACCGCATCCTCGAGTTCCTGGGCGTGCGCAAGCTCCGCCGGGATTCGCGCGGTCCAATCCTCTGCTTCGTGGGTCCGCCCGGCGTGGGCAAGACCTCCCTGGGGCGCTCGATCGCGCGGGCCATGGGCCGCGAGTTCGTGCGCATCTCGCTGGGCGGGGTGCGGGACGAGGCCGAGATCCGCGGGCACCGCCGCACCTACGTGGGCGCCATGCCGGGGCGCATCCTTCAGGGCCTGAAGCAGGCGGGCACCAACAACCCCGTCTTCATGCTCGATGAGATCGACAAGCTCGGCGCCGACTTCCGGGGTGACCCCTCGGCGGCGCTGCTCGAGGTGCTCGACCCCGAGCAGAATGCCAAGTTCAGCGACCACTTCCTGAACCTGCCCTTCGATCTGTCGTCGACGCTCTTCATCGCCACCGCCAACCTGATGGATCCGATCCCGGCGGCACTCCGCGATCGCATGGAGGTGATCCGGCTCTCGGGCTACATGCCGGAGGAGAAGGTCAAGATCGCGCGCTCCTTCCTGATTCCGCGCCAGATCGAGGAGCACGGCCTGCGCGAGGACCAGGTGAGCTGGTCCGACCAGGCGGTGTTGCGGATCGCGTGCGAGTACACCCACGAGGCCGGCGTGCGGAACCTGGAGCGCCAGTTGGCCGGCATCTGTCGCAAGGTGGCGCGCCGCGCCGCCGAGGGAGACAGCTCTCCGGTCTCGATCACCCGCCGCACCCTGGCCCGCTACCTGGGACCGCCGCCCTACCAGGTAGAGGTGCCCTCGAAGGAGGGCGAGATCGGCGTGGTGAATGGGCTGGCGTGGACCGAGGCCGGCGGCGAGCTCCTCCATGTGGAGGTCACCCTGGCCCTCGGCGAGGGGCTCGTGCTGACCGGCCAGCTCGGCGATGTGATGAAGGAGTCGGCCCGCGCCGCCCTCAGCTATGCGCGCTCGGTGCTGCGCGACCTCGGCGAGAGCGATTCGGATGACGCCACGCTCTCGAAGCACGAGGTGCACGTGCACGTGCCGGCGGGCGCCACGCCCAAGGACGGACCGTCGGCGGGCGTGGCCATGGCCACGGCGATGCTGTCGCTGGCGATGCAGATCCCGGTGCGCGCCGACGTGGCCATGACCGGCGAGATCACCTTGCGCGGACGCGTGCTGCCCGTGGGGGGGGTGCGCGAGAAGGCCCTCGCCGCCCTACGCGCCGGCATCACCCGCGTGATCGTGCCCAAATCGTGCATGAGCGACGTGGCCGAGATTCCACGCGTGCTGAAGCGCCGGATCACTTTCGTGCCCGTGTCGAACATGAGCGAGGTGTTGGAGGAGGCTCTCGAGCGCAGTCCCGGCCTGCGCCGAGAGGCCACGGGGCGGACCTCGGTACCGCCCCCGCCCTCTGCGCCGGCCTCCGCCCGCGCCCGCCGTTAGTCCATCGTTTCGTTCCCCTGTTACGCTGCTCCGCATGCGGCGCATCGCGGAGCTCGGCGAGCTCGCCCTGATCCGTCGGATCGAGTCCCTGGCGGGTCGGACCTCCGCTTCCCACAGGGCTGTCGCGCTGGGGATCGGAGACGACGCGGCGGTCCTGCGCGTCCGGTCCGGCGAGGAGGTCGTGGCCACCAGTGACGCGCTCGTGGAGGACGTGCACTTCCGTTGGTCCACCCAGGCGCCGACCCCGATCGGCCGCCGCGCGCTGGCGGCCACGCTCTCGGACCTGGCCGCCATGGGCGCGCGGCCACTCGGCTGTCTGTTCTCGCTGGCCGCGCCACCCTCCCTCGAGCTGCGCCGCTTCGACGGGCTGGCGCGCGGTGTGGTCGAAGAGGCCGCGCGCGCCGGCTGCCCGCTGGTCGGCGGCAACGTGGCTCGCGCGCGGCAGGTGTCGCTCACCCTGACTGCGCTGGGCGCCGTGCCCGCCGGCCGGGCGCTGCGGCGCGACGCGGCGCGGGCGGGTGACCGGATCTTCGTCACCGGCACGCTCGGCGGCGCGGCCCTGGCGCTTGCCCGCGCGGAGCGCGCCGGGACCCGGATCCGGGGCGTCCCCGAGCCGCGCCTGGCCGCCGGCCGGGCTCTCGTGCGCATGGGCCGGACACACCGCATCGCGTGCATCGACGTCTCGGACGGGCTGGTCTCGGATCTGGGACACCTGCTGGCGGGTCCCGGGCTCGGGGCCGGGATCGACGCGGCGCGGCTGCCGCGGCCCCCGGGCTTCGACGCGGCCTGCGCGCGGCTGGGTCTCGACCCGGCAACTCTCCTGGCAAGCGGCGGCGAGGACTACGAGCTTCTGTTCACCCTGGACTCGCCCGCGGCTTCCAAAGGGCCTTCCGAGCGGGTGCTCGCCCGGCGCCTCGGCGTGCCCGTCACCGAGATCGGCCGCGTGACCCGCCGCCGGGGCCTCCGTGGCCTGCCCGCCAGCGCGCTTCGGAGGCCCGGCTGGCGCCACTTCTGAGCCCGTTCCCGAGCTCGCCGAAGCCGCCGGGGGCGGCGAAAACGTCGCAATTCAGGGCGGTTCCGGCGCTCCGGCGCCGTCAAGGCGCGAACCCATTGCACCGATAGGAGTGGGGTGCGAATCGCACTGACGCACAAGTTCGTCGCGGGCTCTCTGGTGGTCGCCGCCACCGCGATCGCGGTGCCCGAGGGCATCCGCGCCGCGGGCTGGGACTTCTCCGCCTGGGGCTCGGTGTTCGTGGCCCTGCTGGCGGGCGGCGCCATCGGCTTCTCGTCATCGCGCGTCCTGGGCCGCAAGTTCGCCACGCTGCGGCGGGTGACCGAGCGGATCCGCGAGGGCGACCTCCGCGCAGGCCTGCCCGCGGAGAGGGAGGCCGCCCGGTCCTCCACCTTCGCCGACGAGACCGACGACCTGCTGGAGAGCGTGTACGGCATGTTGTTCATGCTGGGCGAGCTGGTGGCGCAGGTCCAGAGCACCACCGACCGGATTGCCACCGCAGCCCAGGACCTGTCGCGCTCGATCGGTCAGGTGCGCGACGGCAACGAGGGGATCTCGGCGACGGTGAGCCTGGTGGCCACCGGCGCCTCGAACCAGCAGGAGATCCTCGACAACACGACGCAGCTGATCCAGGAAACCGCCCAGGAGGTCGAGCTCAACGCCGCCCGCGCGCGCGAGGCATTCGGCTTCGCGGCGGAAGCGAACCAGAAGGCCGGCTCCGGCGTCGAGGTCTCGCGGCTGGCCATCGAGAAGATGCGCAGCGTATTCGAGCGCGTCGAAGTGGCGGGCGGCATGGTCTTCGACCTCGAGGCCAAGACCCGCCACGTCCATCAGATCACCGAGATCATCACCAGCGTCGCCAACCGCACGAACCTGCTGTCGCTGAACGCCTCGATCGCGGCGGCGCGGGCCGGCGAGGCGGGCCGCGGCTTCTCGGTGGTGGCCGATGAGATCCGCAAGCTCTCGGAGAGCGCCGGCCAGAGCGCCGAGGAGATCAGCAAGCTGATCTACGAGATCCAGTCAGACACCGCCCAGGTAGCCGACGAGATGCGCCAGTCGGGCCAGGTGATCAGCGAGGGCCGCGAGGACGTGAACACCATTGCGGTGTCGCTCGAGCAGATCAGCGCTGCGGTGGGAGAGGCGGCGGCGCGCTCCGAGGAAATCTTCCACGGCGCGGACCAGCACACCCTGAGCTCCGACCGCATGGTCGCGTCCATGGCCGAGATCTCGAAGGCGGCGCCGGGCAAGGCCGACGCCATCGAGGCGGTGGCGCGCACCGCGCGCTTGCAGCTCGAGGCGGTGACCGAGATCGCCGACTCGGCGCAGGGCCTGGCCGTCATGGCCGAGGAGCTCCGGACCGTGCTGGGCCGCTTCCGCACCGGGAGCGAGGGAGCGCCTTCACCGTCGCTCTCCGAGGGGAGCTCCACGTGAGCGCCGAGCGCGTCCGCCCTGAAGCCGATCGGCTACTCACCTTCGACGTGGGCGGCTGCGTCTACGCCCTGCCCATCGCGGGCGTACTCGAGGTGGCGGAGGCCGCGCCCATGACCTGCGTGCCGACCCTGCCGCGGCGCTGCGGTGGCGTGATGAACTGGCACGGCGACGCGCTCCCGGTGATCAACCCGGCGCTCCTCTTCGACGGTGTGGGCACGACTCTGGACGCGGCGGAGTACGTGCTGGTGGTGTCCGATCGCGGCGACGAGAACGCGCGGCTGGGATTCCCGGTGGACCGCGTGCTGGGGCTGGTTGACGGGCTGCCCGGATCTCTCTCGAGAGCCGAGGCGCCCGCCGAGCTGGTGGTCGAGCGCCGGCCCGTGGAGGGCCGGATCGTGAACGTACTGGACACGCGCGCGCTGGTGGCGCGCGCGCAGCGGGTGATCGAGGACGCGGTCGAGTCCTCGTCCTGAATCGTGATGACCGAATGGAGGGAAGCATGAAGGCAAGAGTGCTGATCGCGGACGACGCCTCGTTCATGAGGCAGATGATCCGCGAGATCATCGAGCCCGAGGGCTACGAGGTCGTGGGTGAGGCGACCGACGGTATCGAGGCGGTGGAGCGGTTCGACGAGCTCCAGCCCGACCTCGTCACCATGGACATCGTGATGCCCAAGCGGTCTGGCATCGACGCGGTGAAGGCCGTGATCGAGAACCACCCGCATGCGTGCATCGTGATGTGCAGCGCCCTCGGTCAGGAGACCCTGGTCATGGAGGCCCTTCAGGCGGGCGCCAAGGACTTCATCGTGAAGCCCTTCAAGCCGGACAACGTGGTGGCCACCCTGGACAAGGTCCTCGAGAAGACCGACGAGCACGGGGGAGACTGAGCTTGGCCCTCGACATGGCCAAGTACCGGAACCTCTTCCTCGAAGAGGCGACCGAGCATCTCGGCGAGATCTCCGTTGCGCTCCTCGAGCTGGAGAAGGATCGGGCCTCCGTCGAGTCGATCGACCTGATCTTTCGCATGGCCCACTCGATCAAGTCGATGGCCGCTTCGCTGGGCTTCGACTCGGTCACCGAGGTGGCCCACCACCTCGAGGACCGCATGCAGGAGATCCGCGCCGCCGGATCCGTGTCCAGCCCCGAAGAGCTCAGCCTGCTCTTCCGCGGCCTCGAGGGTCTGGAGGCCATGGTGGCGGTCGTTCGCGAGAGCGGTGAGCCACCGCAGGCGCACCCCGATCTCGTGGAGGCGCTCTCTCGGCCCGTCCGTTCCTCCGCGGCAGCAAAAAAAAAAGCCCTGAGCCCGCGCTAGCCACCGCATCCTCCCGCGAGAACGTGGCTCGGGCGCCCGCGCCGACCGTCCGCGTTCGCACCGACACCCTCGACCGCTTCCTCGGTGCGGTGGGCGAGGTGATCCTGAGCTCGAGCCAGCTTCGCACCGCTGCCTCCTATTTCGAGAAGACCGCCGAGGTCTCGTCGCGCTTCGACCAGGTCGAGCGGACGGTGGGCGAGCTGCAGCGACGCGTGCTCGACCTGCGCACGACGCCGCTCCTGCGCGCGATGGAGGCGCTGCCCCGGGCCGCGCGCCAGGTGGCCGAGCCCCAGGGCAAGCGGGTCGAGGTGGAGCTGCGCGGCGCGGAGCTCGAGCTCGACCGCTCGATCCTCGACCGGCTGGGCGATCCGCTCCTGCACATGGTGCGCAACGCCGTCGATCACGGAATCGAGACGCCGGACGAGCGGCGAGCCGCGGGCAAGGACGAGATCGGCCGTCTGGTCATCGAGGCGCGCCGCCAGAAGGACTCGATCCTGGTAGACGTGCGGGACGACGGTCGCGGCATCGACCTGCGCTCGGTGCTGCGCCGCGCTCTGGAAGGGGGCCACGTGCACCCGGACCTGGCCGACGACCTGCCGCCCTCCGAGATCGCGGCGCTGATCTTCCGGCCCGGGCTCTCCACGGCGGCGGACGTCTCCGAGGTGTCGGGCCGCGGCGTGGGCATGGACGCGGTGAAGGCGACGATCGAGTCCCTGGGTGGCACCATCGAGCTGCGCACCGAGCCGGGGCGGGGCAGCACCTTCACCCTGGTGGTGCCGATCACGGCTGCCATCCAGCGCGTGCTCCTGGTCGTCGTCGCGGGGGAGAGGGTGGCGCTCCCCATCTCCAAGGTGGAGCGCATCCTCGAGCTCGAGGCCGGCGCCGTGGAGCACAGCGGCAACGAGTCCTTCGCTCTGATCGACGACGAGCCGGTGCTGGTGCTCGACCTGGCCGAGCGGCTGGCCCTCGAGCCGGGCCCCACCGCCGAAGGCGGCGCCGAAGCGGCCACCGTTCCCCTGGCCCTGGTCGACATTCGCGGCGAGCGCGTGGCGCTGCGCGTGGAACGCTTCGCCGGCCAGCAGGAGATCTACCTCAAGCCCGTTCCCGGGCTCCTGACCTGTGCTCGCGCTCTGGCGAGCATGACCGTCCTGGGCGACGGAAGCCCCGTCTTCCTGCTGGACCTGAACCACCTCGCATGACGGGTGCCTCGGACGCCTGGGGCCCGGCCGAAGTCGATCGGCTCCGCGAGCTGGCCAATATCGGCGCCGGCCACGCCGCCGATGCGTTCGCGCAGCTGACCGGCCGGCCCATGTGGATGGCCGTTCCGCGAGTGCGCCCCTCGGAGGATCCCGAGCCGGAAGGGCGGGCCACGGGCGTATTCTTCGAGGTGAACGGCTCGCTGCGCGCGCTGGTGGGCATCTTGTTCCGGCCCGGCGAGTGCGAGGAGGTCGTCCGGTGCCTCGGTGCAAGCCGGGGCGGCGGCGACCACGCGTCGCTGCTGACCGAGGTGGGCAACATCCTCGTCTCGCACATGGCCTCGGCCATCGCCGATACCCTCGGCGGGCGCCTGCTCCCCTCCCTTTCGAGCTTCTCCCTGGACAGGGCCGGCGAGGAGCTGGCGGACCGGGTCCGTCGGCGCGGCCCGGGGCACCCGATCCGCATCGAGTGCGAGCTCACCGATGGCGCGGGCGAGATCGGCGGGCTGCTGGTACTGATCCCGGATTCGCAGGGCACCTGAACGCGCCCGCCCCGCCCCGCGCCGATGCGCCGCCTGGCTAGCGCGCTCTGATGAGAAAGGCGGGCTAGAATTCCTCTGGAGGTGCGTTGTGACGCCGGATCGCGTGCGCGAGCTTCTGGAATCCGTCCGCCGCGGTGACGTGGCCGTCGACGCGGCGCTGGAGTCGCTGTCGCGGCTGCCCTTCGTCGACACCGAGAACGCCCGGGTCGACACCCATCGCGCGCTGCGCCACGGCCTGCCCGAGGTCGTGTTCGGGCTGGGCAAGAGCCCGGCGCAGATCGTCGAGGTGGTGACCGTGCTGCGCGACGCCGGCCAGGACGTGCTCGTCTCGCGGGTCGAGGCCGAAGTGGCGAGGGAGATCGCTCGCGAGCTCCCGGGCGGCGACTACGACGCCACCGCGCGGCTCGTCTGGTTCGGGCCGTCCGAGGTGCCCACGCTCGGCGTGGGCACGATCGCCGTGGTCTCGGCCGGCACCGCTGACCTGCCGGTGGCGGCCGAAGCCGTGGCCGTGGCGCGCCGCTTCGGCAACAAGGTGGACACCCTGATGGACGTGGGCGTGGCGGGCATTCACCGGCTGCTGGCGTCCCAGGATTTCCTGCGCTCCGCCCGCGTGGTGATCGCCGTGGCGGGCATGGAGGGCGCGCTCCCCTCGGTGGTGGGTGGCCTGGTCGACAAGCCCGTGATCGCGGTTCCCACCAGCATCGGCTACGGCGCCTCCCTGGGCGGGATCGCGGCGCTGCTCGGCATGCTGACGAGCTGCTCGTCGAACGTGACCGTCGTCAACATCGACAA